>JAAZCN010000290.1 GCA_012513245.1 Synergistaceae bacterium
CATCCAAAGAGGCCGCCTCATGATAGTACATGAGGCGGCCTCTTTTATGTTTCGAATGTACAATCACTACAACCCTTTTTGGTTCTTATTCGATTTAGTTGAATAGTATCTTCTCCATAATCATTTTCCTCTTCAGTAATTCCAAACCTGCTCTTCCGTACATAACCCTTTTGACAACTTTCAGCTTGTTTACGAATCCTTCCGTAATACCATTTGTCACATTATATTTAATCGTGTTTTTAACAGCGTTATAATCCATCCTGATTCCAGTGATAAAAGTTTTAAGCGTATTTACTTTTGTCTTCCAGTACTTCTTCATCCACCGGATCAAGGCATCCGGATCATTACCCGTTATCAGATTATAAAAAGATGTGGAGGCTTCATACATTTGCTTAAACCAGGTGAATCTCGAGAGCAAATCAATAAGCTGTTCCTCTTCCGGGGTTCTCTTCCTGTTGAAAATAGAACCTGTTACCATGTATGATAACTTCTTTATGGGGACTAGTCGGGAGCTTGTTCTCACTTCCTTGATTATTGGCTTATATTCTGCAGGATTGTAATCTTTATGACCGTCACCCAGATACTTGTAGTGTTCGTAAAATGGAGTTTTACTGCCTTTAAAGCCCATCCGGCATATTTCGTTATAGATTTCATTAAGGGATTTACCGTTAGTGGACTCATTCTCCACATATTCGCTAAATAAATGATAGTTATTCCTGTGCTTTCTGTTACGCTCCGGTAATATCTCCATTTTGCAGAACTTTGAGACTGTTTGTCTGGCTATTCCCAATTCTTTTGCTATTTCAAATGGTTTACATCCTTTTAACTGCATTTTTTTTACCTCTATGAACTTGATCATGCGTGAATCCGTCCTTTTCGAGTTTTGGGATGACACCAGGTTCTCAAGTTGATCATATCGTAATTTCTCCTGCGCGATCTTGCTTTCCCTAACCGCATTGCGATAGTCCGAATAATGCTCCCCTATGAGTCTAGTAAAGCGTTCCGACATATTTTTGACAAGATGGAACTTGTCGGCAATCTCCATTATGGGACGGTCGATCGAGCCAATGGCGGAACTGTATGCAGAGGAACGATCACGACTGACCAGAGTAACCCGCTCATGATTCTCCATCCATGAGCGAAAGCTGTCTTCTGCCCTGTTGCCCAATAGATCTATCGGCTGCTTGCGGCGTAAATCAATTACAATGGTTCCATACGATAACCCTTTACGCCAAGCCCAGTCATCAATGCCTATCTCTTCCACATCCTGACAGGAAGAGGGACGTAAACGGTGCAGGTCTCTCAAGATTGTTGAACGGCTCAACACAATGCCACTAAAGTATAAAAGTTTCCTGGCCATCCCGGAAGAAACTGATAACCCCTGGCGCATCACGGCTGTTTCGCATCTGCGGGTACGGCGACGATAACGACTATGTACGTGCTTGCTTTTATTACCACAATATGTGCAAACACCCGAAGGAGCTGAGGATCTGCAATAAAA
>JAAZCN010000291.1 GCA_012513245.1 Synergistaceae bacterium
GAGCTGGAGACCTACTCCAGGCTTGGTCTGAACATAAAAATGATCGTTTTCTGTAATAACGTCTTCGGCTGGATCAAAGGTGAAAATCAGCATGTCTATCACTCAGATTTCTTCGCAACAAACTTTAACAAAGTCGACTATGCAGGAGTGGCAACGGCTTTCGGAGTTAAATCCTATAAGATCGACGATCCAAATAATATTAATTCCGTGTTGAAAGAAGCCATAAACCACAAGGGACCGGTCCTTATAGAAGTACCCGTTCCTGATCAGACAGAAATCGTACCACCTATCCCCAGATGGACGGAGAGCGCGAAGAAAAACGGCCTTCCCTGCTGTTATTGATCTCTTTGGGGAGAGTTTGGCACATTGATCCTTCTTATCATGCCTTAATCCTTTAAAAGGCTGATGCAAAAGGCCTGCCGAACGATTAATATTTGATCATCATGAAAGGAAGGTGCTTCTTTTGAAGATCAAAAAGACTGTCGCGGCAATTCTCATAGTTTTTTCAATGTTTTTGGCTGCCCCTTTTGCCTACGCGGGCATCGGAGACATACTGAAGGAAGGGGCGCTCATATTTGGAGGAGGAGCCCTTGTAAAAGCCATAGGCCCTCAGCTGAATGATTTCATCAACACGCTGACCTTCAACAAGGGAGTAAAGTTTGACGGTTATACAAAAGTGGTCCCGATAGTATCCATAGGAAGCGGCACCAGGATCGGAGCGGCACAGGTCGGCAGCGTGACAAAAGCAGCACTTGACCGGGTAAAGGCTGTTGGGCAGATCGAAGGCGAGTTCAACAGGATCAGGGCACAGGCGCTGATACCGATCGACTCCGAAAACCCGCTGAAGCAGTTTAAGAGAGTGCAGGGAGTGGGAGTCACAGCTATCATCGATGTGAAGCTCTAAATAAAAAAACGGTTCAGGCAAAATTAAGATGATCGAACGGATGCGAAGGGACGCAGCTGAAATATTCAAAGAGGCATTGTTTGATGTGCTTCCTGATAAAGCAGTGAAAAGATCCCTTTCCAATAACCGTCTAAAGGATGAAGTTATCCTTATAGGGATAGGCAAGGCCTCCTGGACAATGGCGAAAGCAGCAGTAGAAGAGCTGAAAGAAAGAATAGTATCAGGAGCTATAGTGACAAAATACGGACATTCGGGAGGCCCTCTCCCCGGCATTGAGATATTTGAAGCCGGACACCCTCTTCCTGACAGCAACACCCTGAAAGCGACTGAGAGGATACTTGAAATCACAGGGAGGGCCGGAGAGGGACAAACCATCCTCTTTCTGGTTTCAGGAGGGGGCTCTGCTCTTTTTGAAAAACCTGCGCAAGGGCTATCCTTAGAGCACCTCTCCGATATTACATCCGGACTTCTCCTTGGAGGAGCAGATATCTGCGAACTTAATACAGTGAGAAAACATCTTTCTTCTGTAAAAGGGGGAAGGTTTGCGGTACACTGCATGCCGGCTGAAATATGCCAGATAACTCTCTCTGACGTTCCGGGGGACAGGCTCGACATGATAGCATCCGGACCTGCCGCTCCTGATCCTTCGACATCACAGGATGCGCTGGCGATCCTCAAAAAATATGGGATCCCCCTCTCCCTAAACCTTGAGTCTCCACTTATGTCAGAAACTCCCAAATCCCTGAACAATGTCTCCTTCGACATTGTCGGAAATGTCGCCGGGTTCTGCCTGGCAGCAAAAAAGTCAGCAGAAAAGAGAGGCTACTTTGTGAACATAGTGACTGACCGACTGGAAGGAGAGGCCGGGACAGCAGGAGAGACGGCAGCCTCATACGCTCTGGATGAAATAGAGAGGCTTGGCTCAGACAGGGTCAAAATATGTCTTATCTGGGGAGGAGAGACGACCGTAAAGGTCAATGGCAACGGTTCTGGCGGCAGGAGCCAGGAATTAGCCCTCGCTGCAGCAAATAAGATCTCCGGAGTCGGCAACATTGTCATCCTCTCTGCAGGATCTGACGGCACAGACGGCCCTACCGATGCTGCCGGAGGTATCGTGGACGGCCTTACCTGGGAAAAGATCCACGCTGCCGGCCGCGATCCCATGGAGATGCTTGAGGACAACGACTCATACAACGCGTTACGCATATCGGAGGCATTATTCAAAACAGGCCCGACCGGCACGAACGTGAACGACCTTGTGATCGCCCTCGGAGAGATCGATTAGGCTTTTCTTTTTTCCATTTTTAAATCCATAATTATTCAATTGACCCTGTTAGGGGGATAGAGCCTGACGGAGAGGTTGTCCTTTCCGATATGTTCCTTACTTCTAAAAAAGCGATTTTATTACAACGGGTTAAAACTCTCACAAAAAAAGAGCGGACCTTAAACAGAGCCGTTCTTTTTTTGTGGTTTATTTTATTGATATGATGCTTTTGTAATGATATCTTTTATCATTTCTTCGCCTTTTGGGGTCATCTTTACGATATCTTCAAGATCTGCGTCAGAAAAATTAGAGAAATCAAACTTTGCCCTTTTAAGTATCTCTGTACCTATGTGATGTACTGCTTCTTTGTTCTTTTTGTATATCCTGCTTTCGAGTTTCTTCATTCTTTCATCCAGTTCCTTCATCAGGACCTCCGGACTCCTTCTTATTCTTTTTGATGGGCCTTCTTTTTTAAGTTTTGCCATAAAACGATCAATCCTTTCATATTATCATAATATTATAAGATGTTTAAGTTAAGCAAAGCAGAGTTTTTAGAGTATAACTAAAGTATCCTCTCTTGTAAAGATAAATTCAATGACTTAGAAACAAATTGACGGTAATTTAAAAGGGTCATTGTTTCCACAATATTTTATTAATGTCGGGAATAGCTTTAATGATATTCTCTCTTTTTAAATATTGTGCTGTTTTTTTAAGTTCAATGATGTCGCTATCTGAAATTCCGGGATCATAATTAAACTTAACCAGCATTTTCATTATCTCTTTTTCTGACAACCCTGTCTCTTTTTTCAGCAGCGGGATAAATTTCCGAGGATAATTGACCGTCTCAAGACGGACCCTCTCCCTTATTTCCAGATATTTATTGATCGCACCCCGGTTTTCTTCAGCAAATTCACGCCTTGCCGCTATAAGGCTGAGCCCTTCAACGATACCCTTGCCGTCCGAAAGCACTCTGCATCCTCCCTTTTCAGCCCTTATGATCTCTGTGCCCGCAAGCAGCGCCGCGTCTACCCTTTCCGCTATAAGAGCCGATGCTGCCACATTAAGAGGCATGGGGAAGAATTCAACATCCTTTTCTGAGAGCCCCTCCTTACGCAGGAGTTCGATAAAAAGCTGATGGACCACAGATCCCCTTAATCCGGCGACCTTTTTGCCCTTAAGGTCGGATATCCCTTTTATTTCTGGTTTTTTTACTGCTTTGGCGAAGGCCTCGGGAGACCTGCTGTTCGCACCGATTATAGTGATATCAACTCCGTTTGCTATTCCCACGATCACGGCAGCGGCGCCAAGCCCCTCAGCGATGTCGAGCTCACCGGCAGCCATAGCCTGTACCTGTTTCGGACCTGAAAGCAAATTGATATATTTAACTTTGTATTCACCGTTAAATTCCTTTTCATACGTCCTGTTTTCTATAGCGGCTATCGCGGGCAGGTTGAAAGGGAGTTTCCAAAGTGCGATATTCATCTCCCTGTCCAGTGCTTCCGCAGCAGGATGAAGGGAGAGTAAAAATACGAACATAAAAATCAATCTTTTTATCAAAGTTATCAGCTCCTGAAAATTATCGGGGAGCGGCATATAACGCCGGCCCCCGGTAAGATCGATCTGTTAAATGTACAGCGTAACTTAGTTTGAGATAGATTGTTCTATAGCTACCGCCACTGCGACTGTCGCTCCGACCATGGGATTATTGCCCATGCCGATCAGTCCCATCATCTCAACGTGCGCCGGTACTGATGATGACCCGGCAAACTGTGCGTCGCAATGCATGCGGCCCATCGTATCTGTCATTCCATAGCTTGCGGGTCCGGCGGCCATGTTGTCCGGGTGGAGAGTCCTTCCGGTTCCACCCCCTGAGGCAACTGAAAAATATTTCTTTCCGTTATCCACCGACCATTTTTTGTATGTTCCCGCTACAGGGTGGGTAAACCTGGTGGGGTTGGTCGAATTACCCGTGATAGATACATCTACTCCCTCATGTATCATTATAGCGACCCCTTCTCTCACATCATCCACTCCGAAGCAGCGGACTTTCGACTTTTGTCCCGTCGAGAAGGGACGCTCTTCTACTATCTTAAGTTCGCCTGTGTAATAGTCATATTTAGTCTCCACGAGGGTAAACCCGTTTATGCGCGATATTATGTGGGCCGCATCTTTTCCAAGTCCGTTCAGGATGACCCTTAGCGGTTCTTTCCTTACTTTGTTTGCAGTTTTAGCGATGCCTATCGCTCCCTCTGCTGCGGCAAAGGATTCATGTCCTGCCAGGAAACAGAAACATTTCGTCTCCTCGCGCAGAAGCATGGCTCCAAGGTTGCCGTGTCCAAGTCCAACTTCTCTCTGCTCCGCAACTGATCCGGGAATACAGAAAGCCTGGAGACCTTCGCCTATTTTTTCCGCAGCCTCTGCAGCTGTTTTGACTCCTGCCTTCAAAGCTGCTGCAGCACCAAGAGTATAGGCCCATACTGCATTTTCAAACGCTATCGCCTGAACTCCCTTGACTATCTGATCGACATTTATTCCTTTGGAAAGACAGAGAGATCTCGCTTCTTCAAGATCATTGAGTCCGATCTTCTCAAGAAAGGGGTCGATCTGCCCCATTCTCCTTGCACAGCCTTCAAATGTGACCATTGTATTCTCCCCCTCTTTACTCTTTACGCGGATCTATTACTTTTACCGCTTCATCAAAACGTCCATAAGTGCCGATGTTCTTTTCCAAAGCTTCTTTTGGATCGACGCCTTTGCGTATGGCTTCCATCATCTTTCCAAGCTGGACATACTTATATCCTATTACCTCGCTGTTTTCATCGAGACCAAGTTCCATAACGTAGCCCTCGGCCATTTCGAGATATCTGACACCTTTGGGGAGGGTCCCGTACATGGTCCCTATTTGGGAACGAAGTCCCTTGCCAAGATCTTCGAGACCGGCTCCAAGAGCCAGTCCGCCCTCCGAGAATGCGCTCTGGCTCCTTCCGTATGCTATCTGGAGGAAGAGTTCTCTCATTGCAACGTTTATCGCATCGCATACAAGGTCGGTGTTAAGGGCTTCAAGCAGGGTCTTGCCGGGAAGTATTTCAGCTGCCATAGCAGCCGAATGAGTCATCCCTGTGCAGCCGAGGGTCTCCACAAGCGCTTCCTGGATGATCCCCTCTTTAACATTCAGCGTCAGCTTGCATGCTCCCTGCTGAGGAGCGCACCAGCCCACACCATGAGTGAAACCGGAAATGTCTGATATCTGTTTGGATTCGACCCATTTTCCTTCTTCGGGAATCGGAGCAGGTCCGTGTTTAGGCCCCTTTGCAACACATACCATATCTTCAATTTCTCTTGAACATTGCATTATGACTCATCCTCCATATCGATTTTCTTTATATCTATTTCGATCCGACATCTAAAAATCTCAGTACTCCCATTCAAAAACCGGACTGCCCGCTTCGATCATCCTTCTCTTCATATCGGAACAGATCTTTTCCAATGCCTCTTCTGTGCGCCCCTCACATCTTGCAACAAGCACCGGCTGTGTGTTGGAGACCCTGATCAGCCCCCAGCCGTTTTCATAAACTATCCTCACGCCATCGACCGTGATAGTCTCAAGACCCTCTGAAAGTGCCTTTTTTTTCACCCGGTCAACCACGTCAAATTTCAGATCATCAGGACAATCATATCTTGTTTCTATCGTTGATGGATATATGGGGATCACGGACATAAGTTCAGATAATTTTTTATCGCTTTTTGAAAGGATCCTGCAGAGCCTGCCTGCCGCATAGAAGGCATCATCATATCCGTAGTATTCGTCCGCAAAGAACATGTGACCGGAGACTTCTCCCGAGAAGAGGGCTTTTTCTTCCCTCATCTTAGCCTTTACAAGTGAGTGTCCGGAATTCCACCAGATCGGTTTTCCGCCAAGCCTGATCACTTCTTCAGGAAGCGCCATAGAGCTCTTTACTTCGCATATAGCGACAGC
>JAAZCN010000044.1 GCA_012513245.1 Synergistaceae bacterium
CCTTCGATGATGTCGCTTGTCATCTGGCTGAGCGGTTGCTAAGCGGTCGCTGAGCAATGGCTTAGCGGTTGTGAGATCAAAAACTGGCAAATATTGCTGAGCAATCGTTTCATGTTCTTAGCTACACAAAAAAACTATTCTTCTAATTTTTTAATGTAGTTCATGTAATTAGTCATTTTTACCGCAAGATTATTAGCTTTTGTATTGAAAGAGTTTGAATCTTCCTCATCTATATAACCTATCTCTTGTGATATCTCTAACTGACAAACGAGCTCCATCAAAGATGCATAAGATATATTTAGAAAGTGTATCTGGTCTTTTCTACTTTTTCTTGATACGCCCTCTGCTATGTTTGAGGGAACAGATATTGCTGCTCTATATACTTGAGAAAGAAGTGCGAATTTTTCTTCCAGCGGAAAATTCTTTGCTATAGCATAGCAATCTTTTGCTATTTCTTTTGCCAGTTGATAGATCTCAAGTTTTTGGAAATGAAACATATTACACCTGTCCATGTCTTTTCCCTCGTATTTTTAATTTACGGCCGTTCAGCAATGGTTTTCTCCGTTGCTCTCCACAACTATCTCTATGCGACTATTTTCTGTCTTTCGATTTTACGACGGCTCAGCTATTGCTCAGCAAACGCTCAGCCATTGCTCAGCAGTGGTTTCCCCCTGCCTCATCACTCCGTAATGTTACTTCGTGATGTTATTGACCGCGGCCACTCCCAGCGCGAACTTATAGATAATGTCCACTATGTTCATTGTATTGCGCATGGACGATGAGAACTGGACTTTCTCGGGGACTACTATGAAGTCGCCTTCCTCTACTATGCGTGGTTTGTTGCCTGCGAGTGCCCTTATTGTAGAACCGGCAGCTTTCATTATGTATGTCCGTTTGGGACTGGCTGAAGTGCTGTAGCCTCCTGCCATCTTGACGTAGGAGTTGAAGGGCTGTCCTTCTCTGTAAACGAAGGCTGCCGGGGTGAGGACAGAACCTATGACCTGGACAGTCCCGGGTTTGTCCGGAATGTAGAGACGGTCTCCCTCTTCAAGGGTAATGTCGTAAGGGCTGCCTTTTAACATCCGGTAATCTTCAGGAAGTTTGATTACAAGTCTACCAGTTGCTTTAATGTCTTTTACTGCAGCAAGGTAACGGTTCTTCATGGCCATGCTCTCTTTCGCATAAGTCACGTCATTTGTTCCCGTGGATGTTGCAATGGCCTCGTTGCCTGCGTATACGATCTCTTTTTCAAGAGTTTTTATCATTGTATCAATCTGCTTCTGCTGTTCAGTTCTGACACTTTCACGTAAAAAGACTGTTCCGCGCGTGAAAGCATCGGATGCATATCCTCCAGACCTTTCAAGGAGTGAGGATAGTTTTTCTCCTCTCTGGACAGCGTAGTTGCCGGGGTACAAAACTCTTCCTGTTATGTTGGCGCTTCTATAGATGTTCCAGTCGGGGACTGTACGTACAAAGAGGTAGTCGTCACGATTCAGAATAAATCTTGATGTTCCCTTTTCTGCTTCCTTGAGGTTCAGATTAATTCTTGTGGTAACGGGGCCTTCAGGGCTGACTTCAACTCTTGTAAGTTCACCTTCTGATGCCGCAGTATAGAGAAGTCCGCCCGCTCTGTTAAGTATTTCTGTTAGCGTGGTGACACCATCTACGATAGGGTATACTCCCGGCTGAACCACAGCTCCCGCGATTCTTACGTTGTAGGCTCCACCCGGTACGGCAAAGATTTTAAGCAGATCGCCATCTTTAAGTATTTGTACGTTCGCCGCAGGGGAGTTAAGGTCAGATTCAAAAGCTGTCCTAAATGTGTTATGTTCTACGCGGACAAGCTGTATGCGTCCTTTGTATGCTCCGGCGGTTAGCCCTCCTGCGAGAGAGATGACATCATTTAGTTTGTTTTCTTTGCTCTTGATTTCATATACCGCAGGTTGTTTTACGTTCCCCGCAACTGCTACCAGAGGTCCGACTGTCGGAATGAAGATTACATCTCCATCAGCCAGACGGCTGTCTCCCGTTCTGTCACCCTTAAGAAGAAGGTTGTAAACATCGAATACCGCAATCTTTTTGTTGTTTCGTTTTACCTCTATTGCCCTCATCGATCCCGAAAGGGAGGGTCCACCTGCCTGGGAGAGAACGTCTACGAGGGTCGCCATGGATGATATGGCATAGGCTCCAGGCTGTGCTGCATGTCCTGTCACATATACAGTTATCGTATGAAGTTTGCCCATTGTGACGTTAAGCTCGAAGTCATTCAGTATCCTTCTGTAAGCATTATCAATAGACTTTTGCAGTTGCGTGAAGGTCAGACCTGCTGCTGAGACTGGTCCTGCCTGGGGTAGCGTAAGTGTGCCGTCCCTGTCTACAATGAGATTTGCCCTTATTTCAGAGAATCCCCAAAGATTTATCTTTACTTCGTCGCCAGGGGCAACGACGTAGTTTGGTCCTACGGGGGCATAAGTGAGTGAACTTGTCCTTTTCGTTCGGAAGAAGTCTGCGCCGAAGCGAGCTAGCTGGCTTCGCATGTTGTTGAACATGCTGCTTCCCTTGACTTCTCTCGGGTCAAGGCGCGGCGAAGTTGAGACAGACGAATCTAGCGTTGATATGGTTCCAAGGTTTACATCATCATTATTGATTTTTTCTTGTACAACTATCGGTTCTGTGGATGTCTGATCTTGTATGTCGGGGACATCAGCCGTATTCTCCGAACCACTGCTTATCCCTGTATCGGTGTCGCTATCACCCGGAAATCCAACTCCGTTTCCAGTTCCGCTAGAACCCATGCTAAGTGCATCTGCAGCCGCCTGTACCGCTGCGGCTGTGCCTGTTTGTTGTGCGTAAGCTGTGAGTGGAGCGAAAGTGGAGAATATATATAGTGTGAGAATGAAGATAACGGATGTTTTGTTTTTTTTCATACTGTGAGAACCCCCGGTTGGTAAAATATAGCTGAGCGATGGCTTAGCGTTGGCAACCGCTGAGCCACAGCTTAGCAATCCCTGAGCCATTATAAGTATTCTCTGGGCCATAAGCAAGGTGTTATTCATAAATCGCCACATTTTTTATTTGTTCATATATAATGAATAGCGTTAATTTATTTGTCTTTATTAATGGGGGCTTTTTTAATGATAACACAGAGATGTAAACTTTTCTTTTATTCCCTTATTTTCCTTCTCATGCTAGCCATTCCTTCTTATGCTGTTTCTCCTTCTAATTCTGGTCTTGCTGGACTTTGGGAGTATCCTTCGGCTGAAATGCCAGGTGATGGAATGGGGTGGATATCATTCAGTGATTTTTCTCCCTACAGGAGCGGTTCTGCAAGCCTGGGACTTTTTCCGTGGCTGGAGTTAAATATACGCCTTACCGAATTTGCGAATGCTGATCTTATCAGCCCCGGTTACGGACGTTATAAAGATAAAGCGATGGACCTTAAATTTCTTCTGGCGGAGCAAAAGGGACTGAGGCCTGCCCTTGCAATCGGCGCGCTTGACATGATGGGAACAGAGATCAGAAAGGCCTATTTCGCGGCAGGCACATGGAAGTATGAAGATATTGCTCTGACGCTTGGTTACGCTACTGACACATACAACGGTTTTTACGGCGGCATATCTTGGGAACCTTTGAAATGGCTTGAGTTAAAGGCGGAATACAGCCCGCTCGATTATACGCAGGACAAGATCGGGGGCAAAAAATTACACCCAGGTCAAGCAAAAGAGAAATATAATTTAGGGATAGTCCTCAAAAGTGAATGGGGGCTAAACGGAAGCCTGAGTTATCAAAGAGGCGAAGAGTTCTGTTTTGGACTAAGTTACGCATTTGATTTGACTAAGCCGGTATTTGGAGGAAAAAACAAGGCAAAGATCGACGAACCTCTGTTGACAGACTGGGATAAGACAGACATAGAAAAGACGGCCTCCGAACTGCAGGCCGAACTGGGAAAAAAAGGTTTCGGTCTGAGAAATACTGTGGTTCTTGCCGGAGATAAAAAAATACATGTCGCATTTGAAAACATTGGCTATTCTTCACAGGCCGAGGCCGCTGCGCGCGTCATTATCCTGACAGCTCACAAGATCCCCTGGGATACAGAGGTATGCTCATTCTCAACAATGGTAAGGGGTAATCCTGTCTCACGGATTGAATTTAATACTGAAAAAATGGCGTTGATAAGGCTGCATGAGCTGGATGCCTATGATCTTAACAACGAGTCGGCAGGATGGGCTCCAAAGACAAAGTATGGAACGCTTCCAGGCGAGGAGTGGCAGGTAATGGCCGGACCCGGAGAGAGCATCAGAAACGGCACAGCTGATATAAGAATTGCCCTCGCTTACGAACCAAGGATCGACAGAACTCTTGATAATGATTACATGGGCAGGCTGGATGTAGATTACATAGGACATCTGCGTTCCTCTCAGGGATGGGAGGCATATCTCAAAGTACGTCAGCCCATCGATAACGAAATCGACATCTGGTGGCAGCCTGAAATGAACGATAAGACGAGGATATGGAAAGGTGTGCTCAGTTACATCCATAAGCTGAACGAACGTACATGGGCACTAGGAGAGGTTGGCTGGCTGGATGAAAATTACTTCGGCGCAAATTTCTGGGGGCGTTATTTCCTTAAGGATTCTCCCTTCTGGATAGGCGGAAGAGTCTCTGTTGTAAAAGAGAGAGATTTTGACTCCTTTGCCGGACTTTCTGACTACAGGCGCGAATATTACAACGGCAAAGCCTACTACCTGTCTGTCAACGGATAAAACAACTGGCGGAGTGCTTACTGGGCCGAGTTGGGATACCATGACTCAACGTATACCGCAGATATCATTGCCAGATATGGCAAATTTGTAGATTCTGACAAGGGATACAGAGTAGACGCGATAAGAAACTGGAACGATGCCTCCGTAGGCTTCTATTTCACAAATACAGACAGAAAAACACAAGGTAAAAACTTCACGGACGCCGGAATGATCCTACATCTTCCGTTATCCTTCTGGTACGCCGGCCACCCGAGCAACACTTATTGGGATCAGGAATTTACACTGCTCTCAACCTTCAGACTCTTCGCCGGTGTAATGCCCGGAGCATGGATGACGCCGGAGAAACTGATAGGAGAATTAAACCCAAGAAGGCTCAACCAGGAACTGGGGCCACTACTTGAAAGGCTTATGAGAGACATTAGGGAAGACCAACAGCCGCAGGTAGAGAAGAAGAGCGTGTATGGGATTTTGGAGTACCTTAACGGAGATTGGCGCGTGAAAGAGGCGGTACAGGGAGAGTAAGGAGTTAAGGATATTGCTGAGCGATGGCTGAGCTGTTGCTGAGCAATGGCTTAGCGATTGTGAAACCAAAGTGCGGAGAATCGTGGCGTGGTTCGTGTCGCGGAGAATTGGATCCTTAAATCGTGACTGAGCAGTTGTTAAAACGGTTAAGGTCACACGTTTAGAAGCCCTTACTCCGTGATACCGACAAACAATCTATCCCCGTTTTCTCGGTATGGGCCTGATTAGGGGTGGGTATGGACAAAATCTTTGTCTTTTGATGGGACTGAACAAAGTAGCATAACGCTAAGATAATTTTTTAATTTAAAGGTCCATGATTCTACGAATTAAGAACCAAATTATCCGCAAGACATCATACTGGCAAATTC
>JAAZCN010000292.1 GCA_012513245.1 Synergistaceae bacterium
ATATATGATATGTATAATAAAAAGTCGTACCGCATATTTTATAGAGTTTATTGGAGCTCAGAATAACAAAAAACCAGCCCGGAGGCTGGTCTGTCTCGTTTCTTGTGTTTGCTTTTGTCATATCGACTGTACAACGTCAGTCAGGCTCTACTTTAAATGGATATTGTGTTTTTACTTCTCCTGTTTCTCTCTCTGCATCCGGGCCGATGTCTCTTTCATTTGTTTTATTGCCGCTTCCTCGTATAGTTCCTCTATCGACATAGGCTCTTTCTTTATCTCTGAGGCTGTCTCCGGAGTATTCTTTGAGGAGTTGCTCGAATAAGTCCCTCCAAACACGAACCCTTTCTTGTATATCGGGTCGTCCTCGGAAGCTTCCTCTATCCAAGATGGCAGACCCGGTGATCTCCTTTTCCCAGTTGTGGACATATCCATATTCCCCCTCTGCATAGCATTCTCCAATTTGTCTGATTTATCTAGGATTCTCTTGAGTGTGGGTTTTGGCGTATATACTGCCTCTACCAGCCGAACGCCTCCAGTTCCTCCAGCGCCTTTTCTCTTGAGAATCCATGTTTTAGCATGACTGCCTCCACTATGTCCCTCGGTTTCCTGTTTGCTGACGGCTTTGAGTCGCTCGGCGAGGAAGATGTGCCTTTTGAGGAATTTTGCTCGTTCTCTGCGAGAAAACCCTTCAGCAGTTTCCTGTGTTCCGCTTTCTGTTCCTCCGTCTCCGACTCCATCGCTTTTAACAGATCCCTGTATATCTTGTCCTGTGCTTTTTGTTCCGCTTTTGTCATATACATTGGCATCCCCCTCTCTTGCCTTCTAAATAGCTTCCCTCTAACCCAGCAACCCTCCAGCGCCCTTTATTATCTCCTCGTCTGTAAGGTGAGGCAGACCTCTCCTTAGCCTTTCCATAAGCCAGTCGTTCTGCGTACCGTTTTCTGTCGCCCCACCAGTTGTCGGTTCGTTCTGTTTTTCCGGCACGGCGTTTTCTGACTTTTTCAATGCGCTCCGCCGCTGTTTTGAGGTGGGATTGGAAAGTGTCTCCATCAATGCCAGCTCCTTCTGATGTCGACGCATCCCTTCCCATTCCATTGTCTGTGCTGTCTCCAGAGCGACCTTCAACATCTCTTTCGACATCTCTGATTCCTTCTTCATATCCACCCGCCTCTAAAATGTTCTTGTAAATACTGTTCATAAAAAGAATCTCGAAATCTGGTGCTGAAATTATTATAAGTTAAATCGCCAACATTGGAGTAATAGAAAATAAGGGCCTGTCGGCCCTAGGATTTTTCTTTGCTATACAGCAGGTTTTAATTTCATAAACTCCCTGGCTAGGGAGTTTTTAATATTTTATTTGCTAAGTAAGAGCATCATTGTTCTTCCAGGCCATCGTTCTACATTACTCTTTAATCATGCCAACTCCTTCCTGTGGAAGTGCTCCCGTGTCCTAAGCAGTGTCTTTTCCCTGCAAAGTGATTCATCCTTAATCGTTAATTGCAAACGTTCATACTTTTCTTGGTAGAGCTCCCCGGCTTCCGGGGATACCTCGTTTTCAAGCCAGTTTTGATAATCAGGTTCTGCGTCTGCTACTATCCTGGGATTGTGGTGGGATGTACTATCCGTCGTTGGTATGACCGGAAAATATGCAGCTACTGCATTATCATAATAATCTCTTTCGATTCTGCTACAGGGGTGGCGGAATATTTTCCTGTCTGTGACTGGATTTTTCTCTCATTCTGAAAATTTTGTATGATAACTATAGGAGACTTTGTAAGAGATATTCTTTCACTTTTCGGAGGAATTTATTCGTTTGGATTTTTTCCATTCGAGGCATTCGAGGATGGTTCTTCTTATCATGCTTTCTCATGCTCCGGACTCTGCCACTTCCTCGTTACGTCCTTCAGCTTGGATGACATGTCACGCCAGTTAGCCCCTATCACTAGGATGTAACTCCTGTAATCAACCGGGTAGGTCAGAGCATGCATCAGATTCGCCTGAAATACTATCTGGTCCTTGCCACTTTCCCTAAATCCCTCTATCGCATAATGATGCCTGCCCTGTAAAAGCATCCTGCTCCACTTATGATGGAACTCAGGACTCTCTACATCCTTGTCTCCAGCTAAGTGCGCCTTCCTAAACTCCACAAGGGACTGAGCGCACCTCATCTCTTTCTCCAACAACGCTTCGTCTATCGCCAAATCTCATCACCCCAACAGACCGAAAAACCGGCTTCCTGCTATAGATTTTTTATTAAAAATTTTTTTTGACCTCGAATACCCTAAATCCACACAAAGGGGACCCAGTTTTATGCCCCCACCCCCTCCACAATCAAATCCTAGGGGGGTAACTTAGGTAAAAGGTATAACTTTGTAGGTTAAATAAGTTATGCCTGACAATGGATGTTTTAGTGGGTATTAGGTAAATATTGGTGGAGAGAAGGGGGGAAGGAAATAAAAGGACTAAAGTGGATATATAAAAACTGGGCAGGGTCCGGCGGCGGCCCTACCCCCGGGGCTAGGCGCGCATATGCACCCCCCCGCAGGCAGGCCTGCCTACCCCCCCTGCTTCATTTTTAAAGAGCAAATTCCACCCAAAAACCTTCCCAAAAACCTCAATACATGTAGCACAACCTGTATCATGACCACCTGTGCCAACACGCTCAACCACTAATACCAACAGTTCACGCGGTTTCTTCGGTAACCGTCACAGCCACCGAATAACATATCTACTATATGTCCGCATCGAGCGTGGTATCGATCACGTCCCCCGATTGCAACTGAGACATCCTCTGGGAGATTAACTCTCGGACGCTTGCGATCTCTGCATTGACTGTGATATTGACATGTGAGCCTGAGGACGTGTCTGCGTTAAATAGCCCGAGATATTTGCCGATGTTTTGAAGAGCCATAACAGCCCCCTTGCTATCGAATTTCCAGTGACAGGCTAGTTCTGTGACATTCCCATCATCATCGGTCACCTCGTATTGAACGACCTCTCCCTTAAAA
>JAAZCN010000293.1 GCA_012513245.1 Synergistaceae bacterium
AGGGAGGGTCATGCGAGGACGACGGAAGGGGCGTGTCTTAAAAGAACCAATTCTCCGCTGAATGATTTAATCAGCAAATTCTCCGCAGCACGTACTATGCTGCAAATTCACCGTGGCGTTGACGCCACAATTCCCGCGGCAGGTTACATTCCACAGGCCCATGTATAACAAAATATCTGTTGCAAAATTTAATTTTGAGTGCTATATTTGGTTATAAATACTAGAAAAGCAAGGTGTGGACATGAGCAGAGGAAAAAGTATCGTATATGATGAATTTTATAAATCTCTGAATAAAGTGATGAGAAACAAGTCTTCACTTCAAATAGTGGATATATATTCTGCTTTTCCAGAGATGAAAGAGAAAACCGTTTCATGGTATATGCATAAACTTGTCCATGATGGAAAGGTCAACAGGGTCAAACATGGTGTGTATTCATTGAAAACCGCTGGTGAGATCGTTGTGCCATACGATCGTATACAGATGGCATCTAGAAAACTATACGATGAAATGCAAGAATACGGCTATCCTTTCTACATATCAGGCATAGATGCTCTTATTGGGAAGATGCAGCACATCCCGGAGCAATATCCGGTGGTCATGGTGGTCGAGCAAAAATCGTCTTCGGTGATCAGAGAAGGATTAATTACAAAATCAAAGGTCGTTATCTCCAAAGAGGACGTAAAAAATATCAACAGAAATCTTTCTATGGTAAACGTTGATGTAATACTGTTGTCCGGAAAAAATTTCTCAGTACTTTCATCTGAGGGGATGGCCTTTCCCGAGAAAGGGTTTGTTGATTTGTATTACGTCGTCACGCGTATAAAATATCCGATGTCGATGCAGGAACTTTCCCGAACGTATGAAAGTCTCACACGACATAAAAGTTTTTCACAGATAAGAATATTAGATGCAGCAAAAGATACAGGAATATCCGATGAAATAACATGGCTGTTAAAAATTGCAAAAATGACTAAAGAAGCACAGGAGTTCGCCTTTATGCAATTGAGAGAAGTTTTAAGCAAATGAGCACTTACGGTCACTATCAGAATCTACTTCTTGACAGGGTGTCATTTGAACGTGGAACCATTGAAGCAAGGATGATATTGGGCGGCTTCAATTCTATTTCGCGTTTTGAGCTATTTCTATGGGATTTGGAAATCCTTCTTCAGCTCCAAAAACGACTTGGGAGCAAAATAGTACTTAAAGGAGGAGCTGCGGCACAGTTCTACATACCAATAAAAGCCCAGCGGACCAGTGTGGATATTGACGTTATATGCAGAGCATCAGAGATGGAAGTTCAAGACGTATTGTCTGAGATCGAACACTCATTAGGTGGCACGGGGGAAGTGTTTAAGTTCAGAAAACATATGCCGCAGAATCCGAGAATTGCGCTGTCATCTTTGTCTACCTATTTTATGACAGTTCCAACAACATGTACTGACAAGGAACTTATAGGGAGAGGTGCTAAACAGGAAGTCAAACTTGAACTCTTGTTTGTCGATGAAGAATATCCCATCAATAAGATTCAATCACCTCAATTATTTGCAGTTGAGACTGATGCTATTTTCAACGTACTTCCTTTTGAATGCCTATTTGCCGACAAACTAACAACTTTGGGGCCTAACACTATTGGTATCCCGGATGAACGATCTGATGAGCAGTTCAAACAGATATATGATCTTGTTACAATGTTCGATGCTAACTCCGGATACACGCTGGAAAAAGTAGATGCCATCAAGGAACATTACCAAAACGCAGCACATCATGAGTGCAGGCTACACAGTATAGCCTACGATGAGAGGCATCTTCTTGAAGACATGAGCAACATTATATCCAAGCTGCGCGATATAGAAAACGACGACCAACTAACGAGGATAGCCAATGATTTCCAATCTCTTTATATTAAGCGGACTCAAATCAGGACAAAGTCAGATTGGGCTACTGCTCTAACAAAATTACAGCTTTTGACAGAGAGGATATTCGAAAATAATAGAAATATTGACATGATCGAAGAAATTGAGGAACTGATAACCAAATTACAATTTAATGATATTCGTGGTCCGGAAAGAGGTAAAAAAATAATCGCTGTGAAAAAAGCATTAAAAATCATTTGCAACGGTATACCTAATATAAGGGCAGATCTTTTCAACAAAAAACCAGAGCGTGTCATTTGGGAGTTGTTGTTGCACAAAGACATGGAAAATATTACTGTTGCGTTAGAAAATATTTTAGGGTGAATTGCAATTACAATGGTGAAGGTAATTTATTGTGGAATACGTACTAATTGATACATATTAATTGACATAGTGCGCATAATTATGTATCATAATGTTGTCTGGGAGGTCGTCCAATGAGCCAACATTACGATCAGAATTATTCTAAGGAAAAAATCACAGAAGTTTTAAGAAAAATCCAGGACTGCATTCGTAAAGGTAGATATACGATCGCAAAGAATAGCAACAGAGAAGAGAATCTTGACTTTATTCGGGAATATAATCTTATGTCCAAGAGGCAAAGACAGATACTTCTTCAGATCAAGCCTGAAGATTTTTGTTACTCGTTACAAAATAAAAATATCGGATTTGAGCATGAAACGCTCTATGTTTATTGTCCACAGGTGAGGTTGTTCAATTTCGATAACGAAGAGAAACGGGTTGATTTATATATTAAATTTAACATCGTTGAAAATAAAGCAGGTTATCTGGTGATAGTGGTTTCATTTCATGAACGGAACAAGCCGATCGATTATTGTTTCAGATGATCATCGAGTTCTAAGGGAGGGATATTAATGAGTGAACAGACAGTTTTTTGCCCGGAGTGCAGAGAGGATGTAAGATATTCTGTCATAAAGAGGGAAGAGACCGCAAAATTAAAGGGAGAGACCTATGAATTTGTTTCACATATAGCTTTTTGTGAAAAATGCGGGGAAGAAATTTATGTTGCTCTGCTTGAGGATAGAAATCTGAAGGCCCTGTATGATGCCTATCGTCAAAGGCATGACATTATCTCTCTTGAAAATATCAGGGCCATTCCGGAAAAGTATGGTATTGGTAAAAGGCCTCTCTCTCTCTTGTTGGGATGGGGAGAATTGACGTTTAGCCGTTATTATGACGGAGATATACCCACAAAACAGTATTCGCAAATATTAAAGAAGATTTATTCCGATCCAGTCTATTACCTTTCATCTCTACTAGAAGGTAATAAAGACAAATTAAAAAGTGATAAAACATATGAAAAAAGCAAAGCCGAAACGGAAAAACTTTTGAATAACCCTGAAGGACAAATGACTAAAATGGATATTGTTGTTGATTATCTGTTGTCGGGATGTCGTGATATTACTCCTCTTTCTTTGCAAAAAGTGCTCTATTATGTTCAGGGTTTTCACTCTGCGTTTTATGGCACATTCTTATTTACAGAAGAGTGTGAAGCCTGGATTCACGGGCCAGTTTACCCCGACGTTTATAGATGGTACAAAAAATATTGTTTTGATCCCATTGATGGTGTGAATGAGTTCGATGTCTCTTTGCTTTCAGTGGAAGAAAAAATTCTTCTTGACAGCATTATCAGAAATGTTTGTTGCTACAGCGGCAAGACACTTGAGTCATTTACACATACAGAAACGCCTTGGAGTACGGCACGAAGCGGGTTGCCAGCCGACGCGATATCCAAAATGATCATCCATCGAGAGACGATCGGTAGTTATTTTTCCTCTGTAAAGAAGAAGTACCACATGCTTAACCCCGCAAATATAAAAGACTATATGCACGATATGTTTTCGCAGGTATGAAAGGGATGGGACTGCGGCGGGCGCGTGCCGCGGGAGTCGGTGGCAAATCTATTGCAAATTGGTTGGGGAGTCAATGGTTAGGGCTGGCAAGCGATAGGCGAGCATTGGCAAGCTGTCGGCAAGCAGTTGTTAAGACGACCCTTTGGCCCTCTTCGTCTCCCTCGGACGCAACTGATCGCGAGAGTACTGTTCCCCTTTAGGGGAAACATTTTAAACTAACATTAGTACTCGAAGCATTTCGAATGCGTTTTGAGATCAGAAGGACACCGTTTCTCGTTAGAGAAACTCTTAAGATAAACATCAGTGTCCGCACTATTTCGAGTGCGTTTCGAGAGGGGGGGCCAGTGGCTTTTGTCTGAGCCTTGAAAACTCAGTCATAGCCTAAGTTGAAAGCCGCTCCCCGATCTCGAAGCGCACTCGAAATGGTTCGAGCACTAAGGTTGATCTAATATGTTTTCCTAACGGAAAACTGTACTCTCCCGATTGGAGCACTCGAGGACGACGGAACTTTTGAAGATTTAATTTATTAAGGTTTTACAACTGCTCAGCTATTGCTCAGCAACCGCTCAGCCATCCATTGCTCAGCTGCCCCTACAACTGCTTGCCAACGTTTGCCTATCGCTTGCCCGCTTCTGCACGCCAGTTATCACCTATCGCAATTGGGGCAGAGAGTAGATGATGACGATGCAACACGAAAAATTCAAGCTAAGACGTATTAAGCATACGTCGAAGTGAAGGATTTTTCGTGTTGTGAAGTCAGGGCTGCTCTATGCCCCAATTGCGCCTCCCACTTGACAGGGGAGTGATGACAGTGCTATCATTCCTCCGTTGCGCGGAAATAGCTCAGCTGGTAGAGCGATGGCCTTCCAAGCCGTAGGTCGCGGGTTCGAGTCCCGTTTTCCGCTCCAGGATATTTAGAGTCCCTGCCTTTGGCAGGGGCTTTTTTCTTTCCCAAAAAGCTTAATGTGTGTATAGTATTAGTGCAAATTTGAACCAATTTCCAACGCTCTTTTTATAAGAAGTTCAGGGTGTTTGGCTAAGGAGAAATTATATGAAAAAACTTAATGCCTCTTACAAAAAAATAAAGGCTGCAGGGGAACGTCAGGGTTGGTGGGATTCTGAAGGTCTTGTTGCTGCACTTTCCGGCGGCGGGGATTCTGTAGCGATGCTCTGGCTTCTTCACCGTTTCTATAAGGGAAGGATCGTGGCTGCACACCTCGATCACTGTACACGTGAAGGGATGTCCCACGTGGATGCGGTCTTCTCTAGGGACCTTTGCGAGAAGTTGGGTATTAAATGCATAGTGAAAACTGTCGAGGTCTATCAGGAACGTTTGACGGGCGAGTCTTTTGAAATGGCAGGACGCAGGGAGCGTTACACCCATTTCTACGAGACGGCGGAAACAGAAAAGCTGCCCTTTATAGCGGTCGGCCATTCTGCTGACGATGTGGTTGAGACACAGCTCATGAATCTTTTTAGAGGGACGGGGCTTGAGGGTCTCAGAGGTATACCCGAGACGCGCGGCATGATAGTCCGTCCGATCATTGATTTCCGTAGAGATGAACTCAGGGAGATACTTCGTGATAATTGTGTTGAGTGGCGTGAAGACGCGAGCAATACCGACACTGTTTACAAGCGGAACAGGGTGAGGGAAGAGCTTATCCCATGGATAAAGGAAAACTTGAACCCGAATTTTGAGTCTGCCATGGTCGGTCTGTCAAAGCAGATAGACGCTGAGCTTGAGCATAAGCAGAAAGTTACGGAGAAACACATTGAGGATGTTGTGATCAATATTCCTCCTGCCATCGTCTGCTGGTCTCCTGCCTTCATCAAAAATATACCGAACGTGGAACTGATAGATATGCTGAGGCTGCAGGGATTGATGCTGGATCTTCCCAGACTTGACAGGGACAGGACTTTAAACCTGGCAGCCCTTATCCGAAGGGGAGGGAAATGGCGCTTCCAATGGGCAAGGGATATTGAGGTATGTTATTCGAACAGGGGCATGGGATGGCTGCATCGTGAAGATATTGGAAAAGGCGTAGCGAAAAATAAGCAAAATACCGAAAGATCAGACCTTCCATGGTGGGCGAGATAGTGATATTCATGTTATTATGTCTAATGTTTTTGAGCAGAAAAATCTTTGGCGTTGGGGAGTGTTCCTTACTTGGAATATAAAATAGGTAAAACACTTATTTCTGAAGAAAGACTACAGGCCAAAATCAAGGAACTTGGGGAGAAATTAAGCAAAGATTATGCCGGAAAAGAGCTGATCTGCGTTTGTGTCCTCAAAGGTGCTGTGGTATTTCTTGTAGATCTTATCAGGCACATTAGTCCTGAAGTGGACGTAAGGATAGATTTCCTTGCTATTTCCTCTTATGGAGCATCTACAAAAAGCAGCGGTGTGGTGCAGATCCAGATGGACCTCAGCACAGACATCTATGGCAAAAACGTCCTTATAATAGAGGACATCGTCGATACAGGGCTATCCCTGAAATACATCAAGGCACTGCTGCACGAACGTAAACCGCAGAGCCTTGCGATATGCGTACTTCTTGATAAGCCGGATCGCCGTAAGGAAACAGTTGAGGTAGAATATACAGGTTTTACGATCCCCGATGAGTTTGTAATAGGTTATGGTCTGGATTATGCAGGGAAGTTTCGCCATCTGCCGGCGGTACATATCGCAGAACCTGTTGCGGCGCAATTGGGGCATCTCGAAGCCCTGGTTTAGCAACACTCGAAGTCCTTCGCTTCGACGTATGACCAATACGCCTTAGCTTGAACTTCTTCGAGTTGCGTCACCATCATCTCCGATCTGCCCCAATTGCGGAGAAATATTGAGAGAAACAACCGGAGAATTAGAAATTAAATCTTTTACATCTAGAACCAAAATCACCGTCATTCCCGTATGCAACTGAGCGGGAGTTTGATATAGGTTTACAACTGCTCAGTAATATTTTTAACAAAAGTTTGACTACCGTTTGACAATTGTTTGACGATAGTTTGACAAATTTTACAACCGCTTAGCTATCGCTCAGCAAAACTTCTAACTGTAGATGGCAGGAAAATTTAGAAAAACCAAGGTAAGAAAGCGAGGTCACACGTTTGAAGAAAACCTCTAAAAATGTTGGGATGTATATAATATTGATCGTGCTTGTAGTCAGTCTGGTGAATGTATTTTTGACTCCGGACGGGAATAAGGCCGCTCAGGTCGCCGAGGTACTTCCTTACAGTCAGTTTTTGAACGAAGTCAACATAGGTAATGTTGCTAAAGTCAGAATAGACCACGAGCAGCTTAAAGGGACACTGAAGTCCGGCAAGGAATTTACGACATACATTCTTGACCCGGGAACGCTGCCCGGTGAGATAGCCGGGAATGGCGTTGAGGTCGAGGTCGTTCCTCCTCCGAAGAACTCATGGTTAACGGCTCTGCTGACATCCCTGCTTCCTACATTGCTTCTTGTAGGTGTATGGATCTACTTCATGTACCGCATGCAGGGCGGAGGAAACAAGGTTATGGGTTTTGGAAAGAGCAAAGCCAAGCTCTTTATGGACAACAGGCCCAAGGTCACGTTTGCTGACGTTGCGGGATGTGACGAGTCGAAGGAAGAGCTTGAAGAGGTAGTGCTTTTCCTTAAGGATCCCGCAAAGTTTACGAGGCTTGGTGCTAAGGTTCCTCGTGGCGTATTGCTTCTGGGTGCGCCCGGAACCGGAAAGACCCTTCTTTCGAGGGCTGTAGCGGGGGAGGCTAACGTTCCCTTCTTCAGCATAAGCGGATCTGATTTTGTTGAAATGTTTGTCGGTGTTGGAGCTGCTCGCGTAAGGGACCTTTTTGAGCAGGCTCGTAAGAATCAACCATGCATAATCTTCATAGACGAGATAGATGCTGTTGGACGTCATCGCGGTGCCGGGCTCGGAGGCGGTCACGATGAACGTGAACAGACACTCAATCAGCTCCTTGTTGAGATGGACGGTTTCGAAGGAGAAACAGGAATCATTCTGCTTGCCGCGACAAACAGACCTGACATACTTGACCCGGCATTGCTCCGTCCGGGACGTTTCGACAGACAGATAGTCGTAGACAGACCTGACGTAAGAGGTAGACATGACATATTGAAGGTACACCTTAAAGGCAAGAAGGTCAGCAAAAAAGTCGACCTTGATGTCATAGCCCGCAGGACCCCCGGTTTTGTGGGTGCAGATATCGCAAACCTTGTAAATGAGGCCGCGCTTCTTGCAGGACGCAGAGGCAAGGACAGGCTTGGAATGGCGGAGTTTGAAGAGGCGATCGACAGGGTAATGGCAGGTCCTGAACGCAAGAGCCGGGTAATAAGCAAAAAAGAACGCGAGATAATTGCTTATCATGAAGCCGGACATGCCCTGGTCGCAAGCAAGATCCCCGGCAGTGATCCGGTGCATAAGATATCTATAATACCGCGCGGCCACATGGCGCTTGGCTACACTCTGCAGCTGCCTGAAGAGGACAGGTTCCTCATTTCAAAGAAGGAGCTCTCGGACAGGATCACGATACTGCTTAGTGGACGTGTTGCTGAACTGCTTAAGTTCCAAGATGTCACTACAGGGGCTTCGAATGATCTTGAAAGGGCTACACAGATCGCCAGGCAGATGGTAACCGAGTTCGGAATGAGCGACAGGCTTGGACTTGTCACGCTGGGCAGAAAACAGCATGAGGTCTTCCTTGGCAGAGATATCATGGAAGATAGGAACTACAGCGAAGAGATAGCCTATGCGATAGACCAGGAAGTTCGCAGCATAATAGATGAGTGTTACAGCAGAGCAAAAAAGATCCTTGTAGAACAGAATGAACGTCTCGAGGAGATAACAAGATTGCTTCTTGAAAAAGAAGTCCTTGATGGCGACGAGCTTGATGAGCTCCTTGGATATCCGAAAAAAGAGGCTCCGGAGGTAATTCCAGGATCTGAGTATGAGGATCCTGACGAAGAGACCGCTGACGAAGAGACCGCTGAAGAAGAGACTGAAGCAGAGGAAGAAAACGGGTCCGAAGAGGAAGAAGATAATAAGAAGCATCGGGACGAAACTGAGACTGAAGATCAGGATGATGAAGGCGAAGATCCTGACGAAGAAGAAGAATAAAACAAAAGATCATAAAGGAGCCGTGAGGCTCCTTTATTTGGCTTTTTTTGGGGGGCAATTGATCGGCGTATAGCTGAGACATTATTTCCACAATTCAAGGAATGTATGCTATAATTCCCTGTGTCGCGGGATGTAGCGCAGCCTGGTTAGCGTACCTGCTTTGGGAGCAGGGGGTCGTCGGTTCAAATCCGACTATCCCGACCATTGAGATTAAAAGAGCTGATGAGAGATAATATCTTTCATCAGCTCTTTTGCTGAGCAGTTGCTGAGCGATAGCTGAGCAATGGCTGAGCAAAAGTTTTTCCCAGTGTCCGCACTATTTCGAGTGCGCTTTGAGATCGGGGATTCAGCGGCTTCGAACTTCGGCTATGACTGAGTTTATAGACCCGAAAACTAGACCTGGATCCCCGCTCAACGGCATGCGGGGATGACGGGATTTTTAAAAATTCATCATGGTCTTACAATTGCTCAGCAACTGCTCAGCAACAGCTCAGCCATTGCTCAGCTAAATTTTTTAACCAGTGACTCCCCAACCGATTTCCAATCGACTCCCGCGACGATATCCGTCGTATTTCCCCCTTTTCAGGAGAAAGGCGGATGACGAGAATATGAAATGGTTATATATTAGCGAGCGGTAATTTGTTTTTACAAAAGGGAGAAAATTTATGTCTGACGAATTTAAGCTCTTTTCACCCTGGCCTTTGTCCGGGGATCAGCCGGAAGCAGTGGAGAAGCTGGTCCGGGGGTTTCGGAAGCAGGGTGCTGTGCAGACACTGCTTGGGGTGACGGGCAGCGGAAAGACTTATACGATGGCTAATGTGATCCGGCGACTGCAGAGGCCTACTCTTGTTATGGCTCATAACAAAACTCTGGCGGCGCAGCTCTATAGCGAATTCAAGGAGTTTTTTCCGGAGAATTCGGTCAACTATTTTGTCAGCTATTACGATTACTATCAGCCTGAGGCATATATGCCCGCCCAGGATATATATATAGAGAAGGACGCCTCTATCAATGAGAGGATAGAGAAGCTTCGTCTTGCAACGACTAAAGCTTTGCTGGAGCGGCGTGACGTCATAGTGGTGGCAAGCGTCTCGTGCATTTATGGTCTTGGAAAGCGAAAGAATTACGAGGATGCTATCTTCCGTTTTGCGGTCGGCGAGCAATGGGATCGACGGGCTTTCATGATGAGACTTATTGATAATTATTATCAGCGAAACGATCTGGTGCTCCAGCCGGGCACATTCCGAAGCAGAGGAGAGTCTATGGAGATATATCCCGCATACAGCGACACTGCTGTTAGGGTAATGTTTTTTGAGGACGAGATCGAGCGTATAGATGAGATAGACCCTGTTAGCGGAAGGGCGATCCTCAGCAAGGACCACACCGGGATATTTCCGGCCCAGCACTATGTTACCTCATCGGATGCAATTAATAACGCTGCAGAGCTTATAGAAAAGGAACTTGAGGATAGAGTCACACAACTTGAGTCTGACGGAAAAATAGTCGAGGCACAGAGGCTCAAAATGAGGACTAAGTATGATCTTGAGATGCTTCTTGAGGTCGGCTACTGTTCCGGGATAGAAAACTATTCGCGTTTCCTTGACGGACGCGAGCCGGGGGACGCTCCGGGAACTCTTATGGACTTTTTCCCCGAGGATTCCCTTCTTTTTATAGATGAATCCCACATGACTCTCCCTCAGGTGCGGGGGATGTACAACGGTGACAGAGCAAGAAAACAAGTGCTTGTCGAGCATGGCTTCAGGCTGCCTTCCTGCCTTGACAACAGACCGCTTAAATGGGAAGAGTATGAGCCGCTTTTGAAGAACGCGCTCTTTATCTCTGCTACACCGGGAGACTATGAAATTGCCCACTCAGATCACGTTGTGGAGCAGCTTATACGACCGACCGGTGTTACAGACCCGGTCGTTGAGATACACCCCGCAACGGGCCAGGTAGATGACCTTCTTGCAGAGGTCCGGCCGATCATCGAAGCCGGCGAACGCGTCCTCATTTCAACTCTGACAAAACGTTCAGCGGAAGACCTTGCCGAGTATATGGCAGAGCTGGGGATAAAGGTGCGATATATCCACTCGGAGCTTGATACATTTGAACGGGCAGAGCTGCTTCGTGATCTGCGTCTTGGGGTATTCGCGGTGCTTGTCGGTGTCAATCTCCTGAGGGAGGGAATTGATCTGCCGGAGGTCTCACTTGTGGCGATCCTTGATGCGGACCGTGAGGGATACCTCAGGTCGCACCGGTCGCTGATACAGATGATCGGAAGGGCTGCAAGAAATCGGGCCGGAAAGGTCATACTCTACGCTGACAGGATAACGGGCAGCATAGATACTGCGATGAAAGAGACGGAAAGAAGAAGGATCCGCCAGATATCATATAATGAAGAACACGGTATAATACCTCAGACAATATCGAAGGCGGTCAAGGACCTTCTCCCTGCAGAGCTTCTCAAAGAGGGCGGATATGCAGGCAAGAGGGCGGCTTCACCGCTTAAGAGCGCAGAGAATGCGCCTGACATACATGAACTTGAGCGGAGAATGTGGGCCGCGGTGGAAAAACTGGATTTTGAAACTGCTGCGGAGATAAGAGACGATATACAGAGAATGAAAGGCGATGCGAAAAGTGGAACAGAGCATAAAAATTACAGGGGCAAGGCAGCACAATTTAAAAAACATAAACGTAGAAATCCCTAAAAACCAGCTTGTGGTAGTGACAGGGCCATCAGGTTCAGGCAAGTCATCGCTTGCCTTTGACACTATTTACGCTGAGGGGCAGAGACGCTATGTTGAATCCCTCTCGTCCTATGCAAGGCAGTTTTTGGGAATGTCAGATAAACCCGATGTCGACGATATAAGCGGGCTCTCTCCTGCTATTTCTATTGAGCAAAAGGGTACCGGCCACAACCCGCGCTCAACTGTCGGGACCGTTACGGAAATTTATGACTACCTGAGGCTTCTTTTCGGCAGAGCCGGGACTCCACACTGCCCAAGCTGCGGCAAAGAGGTGCGTCGTTACAGCGTTGACGAGATAGTGGATAAGATATACAGGGACTATGACGGCAAACCGATCGAGATCCTCTCTCCTCTTGTAAAGGGCAAAAAGGGAGAGTATAAGAACCTGCTGCTGAAACTGCACCGGCAGGGCTACCTCAAAGCCAGGGTCGACGGAACGGTCCTTTGGCTTGAGGAAGAAATTGAGCTCGACAAGAAGAAAAAACACACTATCGAATGTCTTATCGACAGGCTGCGGGTCAAGGAAGAGAACCGTCAGCGCCTTTCAGAAGCTGTCGAGATGGCGATGAAACTTTCTGAAGGATTTGTGCTTCTGGTCACCGAGGGAATGGATGATCTGGAACTTACAGAAAAGTATATCTGCCCGGATTGTGAGATAAGCCTGCCGGAAATAGAACCGAGGCTTTTTTCCTTCAACAACCCATACGGGGCCTGTCCTGACTGTTCCGGCCTTGGGGTGCATCTTCATTTTTCGGAGGAGCTTGCTGTGAATCCGGAATATCCCATCGGAGAGGGCGGATTTATCCCCTGGAAGAGCATGAAGTATATGATACAGAAGGCGGAACTCATGGCAGCCCGTCATGATGGATGGGATTTGTCCAAGCCCTTTAAGGACCTCCCTGAAGAGGCAAAAAAAACCCTCTTGTATGGCTCCGATGAAGTTATCCCAATGATATTCAGCGACAAGAACGGGGACTGGGAATACAACGGTCACTATCCCGGACTGATCCCCTGGCTTGAGAAACGGCTGGGAGAGACTGAATCTGAGAATTACCGCGAAGAACTTCTAAGATACCGTGAAGAAGACATCTGCAAGAGCTGTAATGGCGCAAGACTTAAGCCGGAGGTCCTCGCTGTGACACTCGGAGGCTATAACATAGCTCAGTTTACAGAGATGCCTATAGAGGATCTTGTTACAGTTCTTGACACGCTGCAGCTTGGAGAGAGAGAGAACAAGATCGTCGGGCAGGCGTTGATCGAGGTACGCAAAAGACTTGCCTTTTTAAACAACGTAGGCGCAGGATATCTCAGCCTTTCAAGAAGGGCTGACACGCTCAGCGGCGGGGAGAGCCAGAGAATAAGGCTTGCCACACAGATCGGATCGCAGCTTACGGGAGTCCTTTACGTATTGGATGAACCGACTATAGGTCTTCATCCAAGGGACACGAACAGACTGCTGGATACGCTTAAGGATATAAGAGATATCGGCAACACTGTCATAATCGTTGAACATGACAGGGAGACAATGATGGCAGCTGATCATATACTGGAGCTTGGTCCGGAGGCGGGCGAAAATGGGGGAAACCTTATTGCATGTGGAAGCTCAGCCGATATCATCGCCGGAAATACGCCAACTGCCCTCTATCTTAGAGGTGAGGCTGACGGAACATACAGGCCTAAACCAAAGAGACGGAAGGCGAAGGGAAAGATAAAGGTAACGGGCTGCCGCGAGAACAATCTGAAAAATATCAACGTTGAGGTCCCGCTGGGAGTCCTCGCCTCTCTAAGCGGAGTTTCAGGCTCAGGAAAGAGCACGCTCCTATACGAGATACTCTATAAGGGCCTCAAGGGAAAGTTTGACAGGGAATACAGGGACCGCGCAGGAAAATTCGACGGCATCTCCGGTTATGAGTCGCTGAGGAACGTGGTTCTCGTTGATCAGAGCCCCATCGGAAGGACCCCGCGCTCGAACCCCGCAACTTACACAGGCGTTTTTACTCCTATAAGGGAGTTTTTTGCGCAGCTTCCCGAATCCAAGCTCAGGGGATACATGCCCGGCCGTTTCAGTTTCAACGTGAAGGGCGGAAGGTGCGAGTCGTGCAAAGGAGATGGGGAGTTAAAGGTTTCGATGCTCTTTTTGCAGGATGTCTATGTCAAATGCGACGTCTGCAAGGGAACGAGGTATAACAGGGAGACGCTCGAAGTAAAGTACAAAGGGCTCTCTATAGCTGATGTGCTTGCCCTGTCGGTAGACGAAGCGGTAGAGCATTTTAAAGATATTCCCAGGATAGTGAACAAACTGAAAGTGATCCAGGAGGCAGGGCTTGGATATATAAAACTTGGCCAGCCTGCGCCTACTCTGAGCGGGGGAGAGGCTCAAAGAGTGAAGCTTGCGACTGAACTGAGCAAGAAGTTCAGGGGCAGTACCCTCTACCTTCTTGACGAACCGACGACAGGGCTGCACTACAATGACGTTAAAAAACTTCTAAAGCTGCTGCATAAACTCGTCGACAGCGGAAGCTCTGTACTCGTCATAGAGCACAACCTTGATGTTCTAGCATCGGCAGATTATATAATGGACCTTGGCCCGGAAGGCGGACGAAGGGGCGGAGACCTTATCGCAAAGGGAACGCCGGAAGAGATCGCAGCTTCGGACGGACCGACCGGAAGATACCTTGCGGCATTTTTCAACGATACAAAGGAAGGCAGGAAAGCCGGATGAGAGAAGAAAAGACAAGCGTAAGCGAAGATATCTGCTGGGGCAGGAACCCGGTCTTATCATTGCTTGAAGAGTCACCTGAAAGATGCATGAAAGTCCTGGTCTCGAAGACAGTCCAGCCGCACATAAAAGGGCGGCTCATGGATCTATGCAAGGCTGCAAATATCGTCCTTAATACTGTTGATCCTGTGGCTCTCGATAAGATGACCAACAGGGAAAACCATCAGGGAGTGGTTGCTTACATGGCCCCGATGAAACTCTGGGACGCAGAGGAACTTATCCGGCTGCTTCCCCCAGCACCGGAGCCGGCTTTGGTACTGCTGTGCGACCACCTTCAGGATCCCCACAACCTTGGTGCTGTAATAAGGAGTGCCGAAGCCGCGGGAGCATCCGCAGTGTTGATCCCAAAACGCGGAGGAGCGCTTCCTACCGGAACTGTAGTTAAAACCAGCGCAGGCGCAGCACTGAGACTGCCCATAGCAAAGACTGGAAATATTTCTCAGACAATAAGGCTCCTTCAGGAAGCTAATTTTTGGGTGGTTGGTCTTTCAATGGATGCAAAGGAGACGCTTTTCAAAGAAGATATGCCTCCGAGGGTAGTGATCGTGATCGGCGCCGAAGGCGACGGTCTTGGCCAGATAGTCGCCAAGTCCTGCGACGAGCTGAGGTATATTCCCATGGCAGGAAAGACGGGGTCGCTGAATGCGTCGGTGGCGGCTTCACTTGCGCTTTTTGAATACTCCCGCAGCAATTGGGGC
>JAAZCN010000294.1 GCA_012513245.1 Synergistaceae bacterium
CCTCTCGACAGATTCCCATCTTGGATACATCCACATCCACTGGTCGGGATATTTTCTTATCCACTCAGAGATAACAGCGTTACAGTCGTCTATACTGCTCTGAAGATCTTTGCCGTATGGTTTGCCATCCCTGCCTTTGAGGGCTGGAAGGAAGTGAAGTTCGAGCTTTTGCGTGTCAAGCCACCTCACACAGTATGCAGGTACAACTGCACATCCAAGCTTGTCTGCAAGCTTTGCCATTCCGATAGGGGTACTTGCAGGATATCCAAGAAACGGAGAAACTAAACCAGCTTTTTTGGCGTCCTGATCCACTGGAACAGCAATTATTTCGCCTGCCTGAAGCGCCTTAATCATTGCTTTTAGGTCTGAAGCCTTGCCAAGGGCTTTCATACCGCCGGCCTTTCTTAATTCTATTATCAGGTCGGTGATCCGCCCGTCTCTTTGATCCGTTCCCAGACCGTTCATTGGGTATCCGTGCTGTGCACACCAGGAACCTGCATATTCCCAGTTTCCAATGTGTGCTGTTACTACAAATACTCCTTTTCCCGCTTCATAAGCCTCACTGAGGTTTTCTTGGCCGTAAACTGTGACTATATTATCGAGCTTTGAAGCCATGACAGGAATCCTTATGAACTCCGCGGTTGATTTACCAAAGTTCCTATATGCCCCTTTAACTATACGGGAGGCCTCTTTGTGAGGGATAACCAGCACTCTGGCACAACGATCTGTGGCCTCCTTCAGCTTGTTTCGTGTAAACAATGGTATGAGAGAACCAACAAAGCCGCCAAGCATCACTGCTGCCTGATGAGGAAGGATCGTAACTATTTTTCTGAACGTTGAAAGTATAAACCAGATAAAGGTCTGTTTGTTATTCATGCTCTTACCTCTCCTGAAAGATCTCACTTTTGTGCGGATCATTTATATTATTATCAATACCTGACGATAATATTGGCAATTATCGGTACTACTATAAGAATTGTCACTATCCTGCATATATTGAAGAGTACCGAGATCGTCGGATCCGCTCCTATATCTACAGCTACTATCGCAATTCCTGTAAGCCCTCCGGGAGTAGTCGCAAAAAGAGAGGTCAGGAAATCCATTTTACACACCTTTGAAAAAATCCAAGCCAGCCCCAGACTAAAAATGAGAAGGGAAAAGCTGTATGCTATAGCGGCCGGCAGATATCTGGGTATCTCTGCAATGGAGGAAAAGTCGCTGCCTCTCACAAGGACATAAGCGACCAGGGCCTGTGAAATGAATGAAAGCCACTCTATCTTGGGATCAAGTCCCATGTTCATTACCGCTTTGACGACAAGCCCTATTAGAAGTCCACCCACCATTGCCCCTGCCGGGAATCCCGACTTATGTCCTATGGCGCTCCCACCCAAAACAGCAAAAAGTATCAGGTAATTTGGATTCACAGACCGTCCCCCGTTTCTACTACCAAGTATACAATAAAAAAGCGCCCCCATCCAAATCGGGGAGCGCTTCAAAAAACAGGTTAAAAGCTCTACATTGCGGGCTTAAGTTCCTCTTTTTGGGCTGTTTTTTTGAGATAGAACATAATTACAATTATCGCGACAGTGCCTCCAAGGCTCAGAGTCATCTTGTGGTGTATCGCAAACAGAGCCGCTAAGGCGAGGATAACCCGCTCGAACTTATTGATAAAGCGGAACATCCATCCTTCGAGAGCTCCGGCCAAGACTATAACGCCAAGGAGGGCCGAAACTACGAGGATAAATAGCTCATGAGGTACGACGTTCTGCATCAAAAGCATCGGGTTGTAAACGAACATGTAGGGCATGATATAGGAAGTCAGAGCTATCTTCGTAGCAGTAAAACCTGTCTTCGAAGGGCTTGCGCCTGCTATGCCGGCACCGGTGAATGCTGCGAGGCAGACAGGTGGCGTAAGGTCAGCCATTATGCCAAAATAGAAGACAAAGAGGTGCGCTGAGAGTGGAAGGACATTCATGCCTATGAGCGCGGGAGCAATAATAGTACTGCATACGATGTAGTTGGCTGTTGTCGGAAGCCCCATACCCAGTACTATGCATGCGACCATAGCCATTATCAGCGTTAGGAGAAGGTTACCTCCGGATATGTCTATTATGTTGTTGGATATAGTAAGTCCAAGCGATGTGAGCGAGGAGGTACCTACTATGAATCCTACGAGTGCACATGCAAGAGCGACCCCCAGAGCTCCTCTGGCTCCCTCTTCCAGCGCATGTACAATACCATGGATGTTCATCCTGGTTTTCTGCCTGAGCGAGCTGACGATTATTACTGAAACCACTCCTATGAACCCTGCTCGCAGCGGCGTGTACTTCATTAAAAGTGTGGCTATTATTACTATGACAGGAATCATAAGGTGGCCGTCCGTCCTCATTACTTCTCTGAAAACAGGAAGTTGATCCTTAGGAATTCCCTTAAGGTTTTTCTTTTTAGCGCGTACATGGACGTTTGTGAAAATAGCAGTGTAATAGACTAGAGCCGGTATTATCGCTGCGGCAGCA
>JAAZCN010000005.1 GCA_012513245.1 Synergistaceae bacterium
GCCGGTATCTCTTGACTCGGACCTCATGAACTGCGCGGAGCAGATGTTGAAGGAGATATTTATTCCGGGATACAAATATAAAAAATGCGGTGTGGCACTCTGTGATTTTTCAGATATTTCCACGGGAAGGCAGACTTCCCTCTTTGATGAAGAAAACGGAGCCGACGAAAAGAAACTCAGGGTCGCATCTGCCGTGGACTCTATCAACAGAGAATTCAAACAGGGCATCATAAAACCCGCAGCACTTTTTGAAGCGCCGGAACAGGAAAAGAAGTGGGCACCCAAATCAGAGTTCAAATCCGAGGGAGGGCGTAAAAAAGATTCCCCCCTTCCCGATGGCCTGCGCTTCCAGAACCATTCCGAAGACTTCGCATCGTGAGTGCATGTCCGGTGATATCAATTCTCTAAACAGCCTAGATCCCCGCTGCACCCACCGAACTTCATGGCTTTATATTATCAATTCAACTTGTTATCGTGTAGAATATTATTTAGTAAACCTCAACTCCATTGCCTGGGTAGGGATTGGAAGATCACCCGCCTTGTATAAATGGTTCTGTCTTATTCATAGATCAGAATAGTTGTAACTTGTTTTACCGCTGAAGTAATAGAGAGAAAGGGGAGTTGCCATATGACCGATATCACACAGAAAACGATCGCTATTGTATGCGGAGGTGGACCTGCCCCCGGGATCAACAGCGTTATCGGCTCCGCAGTCATCGAAGCAAAAAAATCTGGCTGGGATGTCTATGGTGTATATGATGGTTTCTCCGGTCTCGCAAAGGGAGAGAAGAATGTCGTTCAGCTCACGATAGAAATGGTTAGCCGCATACATTCGGACGGGGGAAGCATGATACGCACCTCAAGATATAACCCTACAAAAAAAGAGGAAGATCTGGCCAGAGTGGTCGATGCGCTGATAGAACTGGGTGTCACTCATCTTATAACTATAGGCGGTGACGATACGGCCTATACGGCTTCGTGTATTGCGGATTACGCGATGAACAAACGCGGACTTACCATAAGCTTTGTTCACATACCAAAAACAATAGACAATGATCTGCCCCTGCCTGAGGGGATACCGACATTTGGTTTTGAAACAGCCAGATCGTTGGGGGCTCAGCTCGTATCCAACCTAATGGAAGACGCCAAGACCACCGGGCGCTGGTTTATAGCAGTTGCGATGGGCAGGACCGCCGGACATCTTGCTCTGGGCATTGGCAAGAGCGCCGGCGCAACAGTGACCATAATACCTGAGGAGTTCCCGGGAAAGGAACTCATCCCGATGTCACTGATAGTAGATATCCTTACAGGTGCGATCATAAAGAGACTGGCTTCAGAAAGGAAATACGGGGTCGCTGTCGTTGCAGAGGGGCTGCTTGAGAGGATAAAAGAAGAAAACCTCGAGGCCCTTAGCTGTATCGAACATGATGACCACGGACATGTCCGCTATGCGGAAATAAGCTTTTCAAGCGTCCTCAAACGTGAGGTTCAGGCAAACCTGGCTTCACTTGGTATCAAGATGGACATAACCAACAAGGAAATAGGTTACGAAGTCCGATGTGCCACGCCAAACGCATTTGATATCGAATACACGCGAAACCTGGGGTTCGCCGCTATAGAATTCCTCAAAGAGGGAGGTACAAACTCACTTATTTCGATACAGAACAATATGATAGTACCTATCCCCTTCAACGACATAAAGGATCCCGTTACCGGCAAGACACGTGTTCGCAGGGTCAACACAAAGTCCATCCAGTACCGGATCGCAAGACATTACATGATAAGGTTGGAAAAGAAGGATTTTGAGCCGGGGCTGGAATTTGTACAGCTTGCGGTGGCAGCCCGCATGTCTCCGGATGAATTCCGGTCTAGGTTCGAGTATGTGGCGGACTACTGATAAAATAGTGATATGAAAAAAAGGTCTAAGTTACTCTTTGCTCTTTTCATAATACTTCACATAGCCGGCTTCCTTACATCTATCCGGGCAATAATGGATGTGCGAACTTCACAGGGAGCGATCGCCTGGGCTATATCTTTAAACACGTTTCCTTCCATTTCCCTGCCGGCATACTGGATTTTAGGAAACAGCAAATTTTCAGGTTATGTGACAGCCCGCAAGGCGGAGGTTGTAGAGGCTCAGCCTATAATGCGCCAACTTATGGATGATTTTATCAAATACGGATTGAGGGAAGAAGAGAACACTCCAAGGGCTCTCCTTATACAGCGCCTTGCAAAGATGCCCTTCACTAAAGGAAACACAGCGAAACTTCTTATTGACGGGGAAGAGACTTTTGATGCGATATTTAAAGGAATAGAGTCAGCAAAAAAATATATCCTTGTGCAGTATTACATTCTGAAGGAGGATAAACTGGGAATAAAACTTCAGAATGCCCTCATTAAAAAGGCTCAGGAAGGTGTTATCTGCCTGGTCATCTACGATGAAGTCGGCAGCTCACTAAGTAAAAAATATCGAGAGGCTTTTGAAAATGCCGGCATAAGGATATATGCCTTCAACACCAGGCAGGGCAAGGGAAACCGTTTTCAGATCAATTTCAGAAACCATAGGAAGATCGTGATCGCAGACGGAGAAGTTGCTTATGTCGGCGGGCTCAATGTCGGCAACGAATACCTTGGCCTTGATCCTCAGATGTCTCCATGGAGGGATACCCATGTAGAGGTAAGAGGCCCCGTTGTCCAGGCGGTCCAGCTCTCATTTGCGGAGGACTGGTACTGGGCTTCAAAAGAGGCTATGCCACAGCTCAACTGGTCTCCGAAACAGGTGCCGGGAGGAAAAGTGACTGCGCTCAGCCTGCCCACCGGGCCCGCTGATAAATTTGAGACAGCTACGCTTTTCTTTCTTGATATGATCAACGCAGCAGAAAAACGTTTCTGGCTGGCAAGCCCTTATTTCGTGCCTGACGAACAGATCGTATCTGCCTTGCAGAGCGCAGCACTGAAGGGCGTTGATGTCAGGGTAATAATACCCAGGAACCCGGACAATATTTTAGTTGGCCTTTCCGCTTATTCATATCTTCCGGAACTGGAAAGGGCCGGCGTTAAAGTCTACAAGTACAACGAAGGTTTCATGCACCAGAAAGTGGTACTGGTGGACGATGATACCTCCGCTATCGGAACGGCAAACTTCGACAACCGCTCATTCAGGCTGAACTTTGAAATAACCATGGCTATGCGCGACAAGGATTTTGGGAAACAGGTCGAAAAGATGCTGCTCGATGACCTTTCAAGAAGTACCAGAGTCAGCGCGGCTGTTTATACGCAGTCCCATTTCCTTTTTCGCCTCGCAGTTAGTGTAAGCCGCCTAATGGCCCCTCTTCAGTAAA
>JAAZCN010000295.1 GCA_012513245.1 Synergistaceae bacterium
AGTTCTTTAAGAAGTTTCCTGCAAAGCGTTGTCTTGCCGCTGTTTTTATTGCCGGAAACTGCTACTATCATGGCCATGGAATAACCTCCAAATATTTGACACTATCAATTGACTTTGAATTTTTCTGAAACAATGGCTCTATACAGATCAAGAAGGAAAATTCCGAGAGATAGGATCATAGGTCCTATGAAAAGTCCAAGGAAACCCCAGTTGAAAAGCCCTCCAAATATTCCTATAAATATTACAAGCATATGGATCTTGCTTTCTCCTGATATGAAAATAGGCCTGATAAAATTGTCGACCATGCTGACCACACCTAAACCCCATCCAAGGAGTAAAAACCCTCCTGTAGTGTCTCCATACATAAAAAGACTCAAAGCGCCGGGGACCCATATAACCGGCGTTCCGACAAAAGGTATCATTCCTGTGATGAACATAAAGAAACCAAAGAGTACAGGATGTCCTAGACCCACGAACCACCATCCCAGCCCACCCAGGCAGCCCTGTACAGCTGCCGTTGCCACTATTCCATACACGACCGCTCTGAGCATCTTAGCAGATCTGTCAATTATGTTTTCTCTCTCCGGCTCGGGAAGAGGCATGATATCCTTCACGTATTGAAGTATCAGATGACCGTCTCTGACTATAAAGAATGAGGATACAGTCACTACCGCCAGCAAATAAAAAACTTTGAAAGCGTTACCGAGGATCTCTCTGGAAAGGACACGGACAAATCCTGTCATCCAGTTTACACTGCTGCCTATGATCGATTCAAATACCGGAAATCCGCTTACGAAGTTAAGATTGTAAAGTAATTTCCCCAGCACAGGAACATCGTGGAGTTTTTGAAGTATCTCTGTGTATGAACCTGAAAGCACCCCGCTCTGCATGACAGCATCATATAACCTCAAAAACTCTTTGATCAAAAAGAGCCCCAGGAAGAGCATAGGGATCGCCATGAACACAACGATGGCAAGTGTTGTTATCCCGGCTGCAATATTGGCAAGCCTGTCTGAAAAAACGTTGTTGTGAAGGTATCTATAAAGAGGGTAAGCAAAATAAGAGAGTACTACAGACCATAGCAGCGGACGGCCAAGCGGCGAAACTATAAGGCACGAAAGGAAGAGAAAGAGTACAAGGAGTGCTGTAAAGGGTACTACGCTCTCTCTGATTTTCTTCGACATCTTAAGATAACGCTCATCGTGCAATGCCTCTGCCCCCGATCCTGTTAACAGGCAACGATAAATAGCCCGTGTTAGAGAAATATTTGCGTATCAGATATTTACTGGCTAAGGGCAATTATATATCATTCGTCAACAGGTCTAATTGATCGGTGCCTGAGTATTTTATTTTAGAGGAAGCAAACACAGGAAGAGCCGAGACAACTTCGTTGTCTATGTTGACCACGACCGGGTCCGGGCTAAATGAACATAATATAGACCTCAAATAATGCCTACTCCCACTCTATGGTTGCGGGCGGCTTTCCTGTTATATCAAGCACAACTCTGTTGATAGACGGAACTTCGTTGCATATCCTTCTGGTGACAGTGTCGAGAAGTTCGTATGGGAGATGTACCCAATCCGCTGTCATTGCATCAAGTGATGATACTGCCCTCAGCACAGCTGTCTCCCCGTATGTCCTAACGTCTCCAACGACCCCGACGCTCCGTACCGGAAGAAGGGCGCAGAATGCCTGCCATATTTCGTTGTACAGTCCAAACCTTCTTATCTCTTCTATGAAGATAGCGTCAGCCTCTCTAAGCACATCAAGACGCTCCTTTTTCAGATCTCCGAGACATCTGACTGCGAGGCCCGGACCGGGGAACGGGTGTCTTTCAAGGAAATGAGGTTCTATCCCAAGGGCTTTTCCCACTTCCCTTACTTCGTCCTTAAAGAGATCACGCAGCGGCTCCAGCAATTTCATTTTCATGTCGTCCGGCAGCCCTCCAACATTGTGGTGGCTCTTTATAACGTTTCCTCCGCCATGTCCGCTTTCTACGACGTCAGGGTATATGGTTCCCTGAAGCAGCCAGTCTGAACCACCGATCCGCCGGGCTTCTTCTTCAAAAATGCGGACAAAGAGTTCACCTATGATCTTTCTCTTCTTTTCCGGTTCAGTAACGCCTGCAAGAGCAGAGAGGAACCTCTCTTCAGCATCAACTCTGCGTACGTTTAGGCTGAGAGTGCGATAAGTCTCCATTACCTGATCGGCTTCGTTCTTTCTGAGCAGTCCGTGGTCCACAAAAACGCAGTGGAGATTTTCGCCTACGGCCTTAAATGTTGTTACTGCGGAGACCGTTGAGTCGACTCCGCCGGAAAGGCCACATATCACCTTTCCTGTTCCTACTTTTTGCCTGATTTTGTCTATTTCTCTTTCGATCCAGTCGATCCCGAGGTTCCAGTCAGCAGTGCAGTCGCATATATCAAACATGAAGGCTGAAAGTATATCTCTTCCTTTTGGCGTGTGGACTACTTCGGGATGGAACTGGAGCGCGCTTATTATTCCATCTGACGATTCAAAAGCGGCAAGGGCGCCGTTCTCGCTCCATGCCGTAGCAGAAAAACCCTGCGGGAGCTCTGTTACCTCATCCCAGTGGCTCATCCACACCTGGAGTTCTTTTTCCTCTCCAAGTCTTCCAAAGAGACGGCCCCCGGCGGAGAGTTCTACTTTTGCTCTACCATACTCAGCAGCCTCTCCCCGTTTAACTTTTCCACCGAACTGATGCGCTATTAGCTGCATCCCGTAGCAGATACCGAGAACCGGTATATTTGATCTGAGTATGTGCATCGGTATGGATGGAGCATTGCTGTCAAGGACGCTCTTGGGACCACCTGAAATGATTATGCCTGAGGGGGAAGACGCTTCGATCTTATCTGCAGGAGAATCCCAGAAAAGTATTTCGCTGAAAACTCCAAGCTCCCTTACTCTCCTTGCAATAAGCTGTGTATACTGAGAGCCGCAGTCTAATATAAGGATCTTGTTTTCTCTGTTTTTCATCTAA
>JAAZCN010000296.1 GCA_012513245.1 Synergistaceae bacterium
AGCCTGTCTTGGTTTTGGAATATCAGTGGTGTTTTTTTCATTCGCAAGCAACATTTACACAGGTATAGCGCTTGCCGCGCCTGTCGGATTCTGCATGGTCACCAGTACTATCTCCTGTAACACGCTTCTTCAGTCTATGGTTCCGGCCAGCAGCAGAAGCAGGATAATGGCACTTTATACCATGGCGATTTTGGGCATCCCGCCTTTCGGCAGTTTGCTTTCCGGGAAGCTGGGCGATCATCTCGGAACTGACTGGGCACTTTTTATATGCGGGTCTATAAGCGCGGTCATCGCTTACTACTTCCTCAGGAAAATTGACAGGATCAGAGACCAGATATCATCAGCTCTCGAAGATCCGGAGGCAGTCAAATGGTAGATTTAAAAACAGAATTCAGCGTAAAGCAGATATTTATGGCAGATTTGCTCCTGGTTTTCGTAGCTTTCATTTGGGGAGCGGGCATCCCTATGAGTGCTCTGCTCGCAAGAAGTATCACCCCTCTTTGGGCTGTTGCGTTAAGGATGTTGATGGCTGCCTTTTTTCTCGTATTGATGTTCCCAAAGAAAATAATTACCTCGACCAGGCACGAGTGGGCGGTCTCCGCTCTTCTCACAGCTGTTCTTACCGGGACGTTTATATCACTGACTTTTGGTCTGATCTACAGCACGGCAAGCAAACAGGGCTTTATCGGAGGGCTTAATGTAATACTGGTTCCTATCTTTGTGTGGGCTATATATAAGACAAAGCCAAGTCCATGGATATTTGGAGGTGCGGGTATAACTACCGCGGGATTGCTCGTCATGGGTTTTACTCCGGGGATGGAATTCAATTTTGGAGATTTCCTCTCCTTCATAATGGCAATTTTTTATGCGTTCCAGGTTCTTGCCGCAGGGTTCTGTGTCAGAAGGGTCGAACCATACCGTCTTGTGGCACTTCACATCATAATGCTTGCTGCAGTTATGACGATATTAGCCTTAATATTTGAACCTCTGCCTGACATACGGACATTCAGCATGAAGATCTGGGCGACGCTTCTCTGTGTTTCCCTTGGAAACACGATATTATGTTTCATTCTTCAGTTCAAAGCTCAGAGGATCACACCTGAAGCACATGTTGCAGTTATCTTTTCACTGGAAGGCCTTTTTGGGTACATGGCTGCTGTGCTGAGCGGGCAGGATCCATTCCACATACAGGGAGCAGTCGGCGGTATGCTGGTCATAGCAGGCATGATACTTACAGAAACAGAGACTTTCCTAAAACACAAACTAAGGGCCGGCTGATGGAGAGTACCGGTCCTTAGTCTTTTCATGTAGAAATAGGAGTTTAAGCAAAGATAATTATTACATACAGTAGTTTGACCCGCAGTACTTTGTAGGGTTCAAAGCTGACTCTACGTGTCTTATCATGGTTATGAAATCAAATACCGGCAGTCCCGTGTGTGCGTGCACTGCTGCAGCAAAGGGAGGAAGGTCGCTGCATTCAAGCTGTATGGCTGCGACTTCGGGGTGGTCTTTAAGCATCTGGTCACATACTTCCAGGATCTCTTTTTCTATAACGTCGGTATCCAT
>JAAZCN010000297.1 GCA_012513245.1 Synergistaceae bacterium
AGCCTGTCTTGGTTTTGGAATATCAGTGGTGTTTTTTTCATTCGCAAGCAACATTTACACAGGTATAGCGCTTGCCGCGCCTGTCGGATTCTGCATGGTCACCAGTACTATCTCCTGTAACACGCTTCTTCAGTCTATGGTCCCGGCCAGCAGCAGAAGCAGGATAATGGCGCTTTATACCATGGCGATTTTGGGCATCCCGCCTTTCGGCAGTTTGCTTTCAGGGAAGCTGGGCGATCATCTCGGAACTGACTGGGCACTTTTTATATGCGGGTCTATAAGTGCGGTCATCGCATATTATTTCCTCGTAAAAATTGACAGGATCAGAGATCAGATATCAGCAGCTCTAGAAGATCCGGAGGCGGTCAAATGGTAGATTTAAAAACAGAATCCAGTGCAAAGCAGATACTGAAGGCAGATCTGCTTTTGGTGCTGGTAGCTTTAATTTGGGGGGCCGGTATTCCTATGAGTGCTCTGCTTGCAAGGAGTATCACTCCTCTTTGGGCTGTTGCGCTGAGGATGCTTTTTGCTGCATTTTTTCTTGTCCTGATGTTCCCGAAGAAAATAATAACCGCAACGGGGCGGGATTGGGTGATCTCTTCTCTTCTCACAGTTGTACTGACCGGAGTTTTTATTTCCCTGACCTTTGGTCTGATATACAGCACGGCAAGCAAACAGTCCTTTATCGGAGGGCTTAATGTCATACTGGTTCCTATATTTGTGTGGGCTATATATAAGACAAAGCCAAGTTTATGGATATTTGCAGGGGCAGGAATAACTACCGCGGGACTGCTCGTCATGGGTTTTACTCCGGGAATGGAATTTAATTTTGGTGATTTTCTTTCTTTTATCATGGCGATCTTTTATGCTTTTCAGGTACTTGCGGCCGGTTTCTGCGCCAGAAGGGTCGAACCATACCGCCTTGTAGCACTTCACATCATAATGCTTGCCGCGGTAATGACTATATTAGCCTTAATATTTGAACCTCTGCCTGACATACGTACATTCAGCATGAAGATCTGGGCGACGCTTCTGTGTGTTTCCCTGGGAAATACAATATTATGTTTTATCCTTCAGTTCAAAGCGCAGAAGGTCACACCCGACTCACATGTCGCGGTCATCTTTTCACTGGAGGGTCTTTTTGGGTACATGGTCGCTGTGCTGAGTGGGCAGGATCCATTCCACCTACAGGGGGCGATCGGTGGCATGCTGGTCATAGCTGGCATGATACTGACAGAAACAGAGACTTTCCTAAAACACAAACCAAGGGCCGGTTGATGGAGAATACCGGTCCTTAGTCTTTTCATATAGAAATAGGAGCGTGATCGAAGATAATTATTACATACAGTAGTTTGGCCCGCAGTACTTTGTTGGGTTCAAAGCTGACTCTACGTGTCTTATCATGGTTATGAAATCAAATACCGGCAACCCCGTGTGTGCGTGCACTGCCGCAGCAAAAGGAGGAAGGTCGCTGCATTCAAGTTGTATGGCTGCTACTTCGGGATGGTCTTTAAGCATCTGGTCACATACTTCCAGGATCTCTTTTTCTATAACGTCGGTATCCATTGTCCCTTTTTCTTCCAAGACAGAGGAAGAGAACTCATGCTTGTTCTCCATTCCGTAAAGGACAACCGGCATATCAGAAGTGATGCCCACATTTTTAAGATGCTGTTCGGTCAGGACAGAGGCGTTTGCCGATATAATTCCGACTTTCTGTCCCCTTTTTAGGGTTCTGGTTATAAAAGGAACCTGAAGCATGCTCGACATAAAGACAGGGACATCCACCGCGTCGGCTATTTCCTGCTGAAAAAGAGCCATAAAGCCACAGGCGCCTGTGATACCACGTACTCCTTCAGCTTCGAGTTTACGTGCTCCCTCAAGGAATGGCTCCAGAAGAGTCAGATCCCTCTGGTTTAGAAGCCTTTCTATTGAGGCTCCCTTAACTTCATGGTAGCGAACAGGAAATGGATAGGTGGTCGCGTTTCCAACGTTCCCCGGAACGCAAGGGTAAGCGGCATCCAGTATCAGGATCCCTATTGGTTCGCCATCCCACGAGCGCGTCTTGCTTTTGATCTTATAAAACGGCATCGTTATTCCCCCCAATTGAATAAAGTACACTAAAGAAAATAGCAGTTAGATGACCATGTTGTCAAGGACGCATCAAGATAGTTCAATTATTGGAGCTATTTTAAAATACGCCGCATCACCTATGACAACATCGAAATTTGAATATAAAATGTCAGAGTATTAAATCTGGAAACGGGAGAGATGCCCCATGAAAAAGACCTTGTTCAGCTTTCTTGCTGCTGCCATGATAGTATTGAGCCTTACACAGATCGCATTTGCTCTGGAGCTGGGTTCACCGGCAAGGGATTTCGAGCTTGCCGATCTAAATGGGAAGAGTGTAAAACTAAGTGACTATAAAGGAAAGACAGTAGTCATTAATTTCTGGGCTACATGGTGTCCGCCCTGTAAAAAAGAGATGCCGGATTTCGATCTTCTTGACAAAGAACTTAAGAAAACGAATGATACTGTGCTTCTTGCAGTAAATATGACAGATGGCAAAAGAGACACCAAGAGCAAAGTCGAGTCATTTATCAGGGAGAACAATTATGGAATGAGTGTGCTTCTGGATACAGAGGGTAACGCCGCAAAGCTCTATGACATAAAATGGCTTCCTACTACTGTGGTTGTTGACCGTAAGGGTAAACTTCACTGGCAAATATTTGGTGAGACTACAAAAGAGACAGTACTGAAAGTAATAAAGGAAATAAAATAAATGTGGACTGATCTTCCGCTGTTGTTTCTGGAAGGGTTGCTGGCCTTTATATCTCCGTGCATGCTTCCCATGCTTCCTGTATATCTTATGTATCTTGCCGCTGAGACAGAACATGGGAAGAAAGCAAGTATCGTAAATACCATAGGTTTTGTTTGCGGGTTCACTTTGGTCTTTATGGCATTGGGAGCGACGGCAACTGCTTTAGGCTCTGTTATGAATGAACACAGGATGTTTTTACAGCG
>JAAZCN010000298.1 GCA_012513245.1 Synergistaceae bacterium
ATCTGGTTTTCCTGATAGTCATTTGCCCATTGTACGTATTTTTCAACAATCTGCACGGGATTTTCTCGCCAAATGACCCCATGGCTTGTCGCAATTATATCTATCGGGAGGTTTAATGCTGTTACTTCATCCAGCTTCTTCCTTAGCATTGGGTTGAAAGGAGTCAATATGTTCGCAAAATACTTAATAGACTCGCTGAATAGCTCGCATTGATCAACTTGATCGTTGAACAGCTTTTCGGTGGCTAGATGCTGGCCGAATGCGTCGTTGCTGAAAAGTATATGATCTTGAGTCATATAGGTCGCCATGCTATCCGGCCAATGCAGCATGGTCATTTCAACGAAGATAAGCTCTTTACCATTACCGATATCAATTTTGTCTCCGGTTTTAACGACTTGGAAATTCCAATCCTGATGATACTGCCCTTTCAAGGATTTTACCGCATTTGCCGTACAATAAATAGGCGTGTTCGGAATATGCTTCATGAGAGCGGGAAGCGCGCCACTGTGGTCAACTTCTCCGTGATTGGCAATGATAAAATCGATTTTATTCAAATCGACTTCCTTCGCCAGATTATCTACAAATTCCTCCGCAAACGGAGCCCAGACCGTGTCGATCAGGACTGTTTTTTCTTCCTGAATCAAATAGGAATTATATGTTGATCCTTTATGTGTTGAGTATTCGGCACCGTGGAAATGTTGTAGTTCCCAGTCGACCTTACCAACCCAGGACACATTGCTTTTAACTAATTTCTTCACTTAGCTACGCCCCCTTATTTTTATGCATCGTCCCTTTTTTCACAACATTTTATCTGCTTTTTATACAGCGTATTGACATCAGGATTTTTGTCTCCGAACGTTTCCAGAATTTCATCCAGGATTTTTCTTCTGTCCAATCCTTCCTGTTCTCTTTTCTTGATTTGCTTATATACGCCAAATACAGTTGATGGGCCAATCTCAGATGAAAAATGACCGATCCCCTGATTCCAGGCAAACAGGGAGAAAAGCTCGTCCAATTCTTTAACCGTAACTCCTAGTGAGTATGCTTTTATGAGTTCTCTTGTCGCTTGTCTGAATCTTGAAGCGCCAATAGCATTGCTCATGGACAAAAGAAGCTTGGTTTTAAGGTCGATTGCCGAATCTTCTTTTCCCCATATCAATTCCCAAAAATCAACAACGGTGCCTGCAAGTATGTCGTCGATGGCCTTGTAATTCACAATTGCGGTTGGTTTGAAAGGCATGTCCGCTCCGCTTTCAAATGTAATTGTTTTCATTTCTGCCCTATAAAAATAGACTCTGTACTCATGGTCAGAAACTTTTTCGGTTAGATGTTCAAACCCAAGGTTCTTCAGTGCTGAATATAATGGCTTTGGCTCAAAGCTTTGGACAACACAGATACCATTATTCAGATTTATTTGTTGTGCCTTATGTAAAATCATAGGCAAAAAATTAGTTGTCAAGTTTCTAACATCAACCACAGGAAATGATTCCTTTAGAGTTTCCCAGTTTTCCATATGTTTATCCTCCTTAATTTTGGGGAGCAGGTGCCTTGACTACGATCAGCTCCAATGTTTCATCATGCAGATTTTTAACATTCATTTTTGTTTGAAACGGGATTTTCAGAAGAGTTCCGGCCTCATATTCATGTACATCCTGTTCATCAAGACCGATGGAGAGC
>JAAZCN010000299.1 GCA_012513245.1 Synergistaceae bacterium
GTCCAACTCTTATATCTTTTATTTTTCTGTTTCGGGATACATCAACTGCGTTTTTCATAAGGTTGTCTATTATCATTTCTCTTAACCTTTCTGCGTGACAGTTTATTTTTAAATTTTACAAGAGGCAGCCTTTTTTAAGACTGCCTCCCTTTTGTCTATTGGTCTTCGGCCTTTTTGTCGATAGCTGCGATCCTGTCTTTCAAATATTTGACCTCTTCGAGAAGAAGTTCTTTCTCAGATTTATTTGGATCTACGAAAGGGGTTTCCGCACCTCTGCCAAACCATCTTCTGAAACCTCTTCTGCATCCAAGGCCCAAACCGAGCCCAACTCCAATTCCTGCAGCGCCTCTTGCTATACAGCGCCCCATGCCTCTGCCTGTAAGCGGGCCGAGTCCCATGGGTCCTGTACCGTCTCCTCTTGGCATAAATATCACCTCCATTAAGTTTATGACATATGCCATTTACTATCTAAGTATATAGTGTTTATGACATATGTCAATAACTATCTGTTTTTTGCCGGAGCTAACTGCCCTATGCCGTCAGATTATTTCTGAACAGGGCGATCCGGAGCTTACTATCCCGCTGCTGATAGTTTTACAGCCTATCTTCTCAAGCTCTGAAGAAAGAGATTCAAGTCCTTCAAGGACAGTTCTCCACTCGGTATCAAACGCCTGATCTATAATAAAGAGTGCTTTTTTTGTGTTTTCAAAGAGAGAGGCGTCTCTGGTGTCGCGGTGATTCCACAGCCAACAGCAAACTTTCTCCTCATCTGCGTAAATCACGTTTCCGGGATCGACATCGATCACACTGTCACCGGCCCCCAGAGGATAGAACTTTTCACCTTCACGCCCAAATCTGAGTACCAGATCACCCTTAAGCTTTTCTTTGTCATAAGCTCCTATCGGAAGAAGGTTAAGCGCTGAAACACAGTCATAGCAATCGACAACGCTGGACACACTCCACATTTCACCCTTAAACGTCCTGCGGAGCAACGATTCCAGCGACGACCTGTACTTGCTCGGTTTTACCCCCATCTTTGAATATACCTCACGCCAGCGTGCCACATCCGGATGTAGCATCATCGTGTCCTGAGATATCCCAATGTCCTTAAGCCTTCCTAAAAGGCCTTTCTTCATGTTTTCGACATATTCATTTGAGGGCATGACTTCAACTTCAGCGAGAAGCCAGCCAATTTTTGCGTTTGGAAAAACTTCAAATATTTCGCTTTCTATTCTTAATTTCATAGTTAGGCGATCCTCCTTTTGGTTATCATTAATTTATATCATGCAGCGATCCAACTCTTTTGCATAAAAGTCGGGCAAGCCACCCGACCGCCCATCCTGCCGCGGTACCCGCAGCCAAAAGCGGCACCATATAAAGGAGTACTCTGACGTCTTTAACTATCAGAGCAGCAACCGATACCTGGGCGACGTTAAAGGCCCAGGCTCCTGCGACGCTTATCCAGGGCAGACTGAAGTCATCCCTGTATTTATAGTAAATAAAAGACATCACAGAGGCAGACATCAGGCCTCCTGCCAGACTGCAAAGGAATGCGAACCAATTTCCAGTCATCATCCAGGCAAGGAATACCCTGATAAGGGTAACGGCAAACGCCTCTTTTACGCCTAAAAGGACCAGTGCCAAAAGAGAGAATACATTGGCAGCCCCAAGTTTTATTCCCGGAAGCGGCATAGGAAGGCTTCCTTCAAACATGTTGAAGACCAGAGCTAAGGCTGCAAGTGATGCTGTAATAATGAGGTTTTTGAGCTTCATCAGTAGGTCACCCCATCAACTTCGGATTCTCCTGTAAGTCTGATCACCAGCTTGTGGGGCAGGCATACAGCAGAATCTCCCGGTCTTTTGAGCCAACCCCGCTTTACACAGTCCTTGTCCGGACAGTCTGCGTCAATAACGGCTATTCTGCCATCCTCCACTCTCAGCCTATTGTAACCGCCCTTATACTCGATAATAAAATCCCTGGCCTGGTCGCCTTTTTTCAGCAAAATTCTCTGCAAAAGCTTCCCATCCTGTACTATTTCTGCACTCATGACATCAGATCTTGCAGTCAGAACTTTAATGCCCCATATAACACCTGCTGATACAAGTATTACTATGAGGATCACTAGCATGGCCCTGTCTCCGCGCTTCATTCCCATCATTGCACCGCCGGCTCTTTTTTCATGTCATGATCTTTTAATATAAAGGCATCACTGATACCCTGAGTCACATATACTATAGTTCCTTCAGGTTTTTTTGACACCAGAACAGCCTCAATATTTTTCAATTCCTGCAAAAGAGAGATGCTTCTCTCAAAACCCATAACAAATAATGATGTACTCAGTGCATCTGCATCCGTTGAATCTGTGCCGATTATCGTCACAGACGCCAGGTCCGACTGAGCAGGATACCCGGTCAACGGGTCGAAAATGTGGTGGTACCTTACTCCGCCGGATTCAAAATATCTCTCATAAGGCCCTGATGTCACCACAGAAACGTCCGTAACTTCTGTTATACCGAAATATTCTCCTCTGGCTCTGAATGGATGCTGAAGCCCAAGTTTCCACTTTTCCGACTTTGGTGAGCTCCCTAAAACTGCTATGTTTCCTCCGAGATCGATAAGAGCTGACGAGACACCCTCGTTTATAAGGAGAGCCCTTACTTTATCTGTCACATATCCTTTTGCTATTCCTCCAAGATCTATCCTCTGTTCTTTTGCCGTCTGTACAAAAGTCCCGCCCTCTTCATGCACAACAGAGACCTTTTTGAAATCTGTCAGCTGAACAGCCTGCTTAAGTTGTTTAGGATCAGGGATAGCTGTGCTCTCGGTTCCTATGCCCCAGAGCTTGACGATCTTACCGATAGTTGGGTCAAATGTTCCTTCTGTACGTTCCGACCATTCAAGCGCCCTTTCCAGAAGGAAGCCTGTTTCTTCTGAAACTTTTACCCGATATTTTCCTGATGCTCTGTTCAAACGCGAGACATCAGATGAAGGAATGTTTACTGAGAGGAGATCCTCGAGCCGACCTATCTCCTTCATCGACAGGTCGACAGCTTTGTTTAGCTTTTCGCTGTCATCCCCATAGAGGGTGATCCTCACTATCGTGCCCAGGCGGTATGATTCCCTCCGGACTTTTTGGGAAGAGCGTGAGCCGGTATCTGTATTCGTCGCATAGAGGAATATAAGGAGTATAACTGCCACTGCGGCAGCTGTAAGATAAACTATGGATCTTGATGGATCGATTTTTTTGCTCATCGCTTTCTGTCTGACGCCTCCGAACTTTTCCGGCTGGTTAATGATACGTATATCCGTTTATTATAGCAAGATGAGGCCGGAGAGATGTTTCCGCCCCAGCCTCATCTTGCTATGCTACGAAGATCTTACAGTACATAGAATACGGAGCTATCTTCTGAAAAGATTCATTGGCAGAGCCCCATTTTCGGGGAGGTATTTCATTGGATCAAGTGCCGTGCCTTTCGCGTTGCGGACCTCGAAATGGAGATGGTTCGTCGTTGCCCTCCCTGTTCTGCCGACAGTTGCTATAATATCTCCCTGTTTTACACTCTGTCCCACCTTTACTTTCATTGTGGAGCAGTGTGAGTAAAGCGTCCAGAGCTGGCCGGAGTGGTTAATGATCATGACCCTTCCATAACCTCGAAAACCTTTTCCCCCATTTGATACTACTTCGACGACCCCATCAAGTACAGCATATATCGGGGTTTCTTTGGGAGCTACTATGTCTATGCCGAGGTGTTTCCTCTTGCCCTTTGACCTTGTCCTGCTGAATAGGCATGAAAGTTCTCCTGACTTCATGGGCCACTTCATGTCGCTTATGAGTAGAGGTGCGCCTCCGCTGACCATCTCTTCCTCATCCCATTCTATCTCACCCGGTGAAGCAAGTTTTCTGTATGCTGTCTCGAGAGGATCTTCCTGAAGTGCCTGATAGTCTACCTGTTTTGCGTACAAGTTACGGGGAGTAAAAAGCGTGAAAAGAAGTATAAAACACAGGACATGGGTTCCTTTGGTCCGAAGATCAAAAAAATTTTTAAAAGCACCCTGTTTTTGTATTATGTCATCCGGACAACAGTGGTACGCCTCAGTAATGCGATCCATCAAAGACCTCCCCTGCATTACAGGAACGGTCTGATTATTCTATCACAGAGCTAAGACCAGGTCTTGACTATATGGTCGACCAGCTCTTTCATTATCTCCGGATCGGCCTTACCGTATCTGCTGCGAAAAGAATGGTCCGCTCCCTCTATTACAAAGAAATGCTTGTCCTCCTCCGGCAGGTTGACCTCCCTGAGCACTCCAAGACAGCTTTTCTCAGAAAATATCTCATCGCAGCTGCCCCTGAATGATATCAGTCCTTTGACTTTAACATGGGAGAGCATGTCCGACGCTATCTCTCTTCGCAGAGTTGAAAGGACAGGAAGGGACATCATTCGTTCCTCTACATCTTTAAAGGCTACCAGCCCGGTTCCGCTGACTATGACTCTTTCAGGGATTCGGGATCCGTCCCCTTTGCGGCAGTCTATATTCTTAGCCGCGGCTGAAAGGGCAATGATCCCGCCGAGTGAAAAACCCCACACCCAGAGCGGCTTTCCCTGCGTCGCTGTGCTTATATCAGATATGGCGGTAAAGACATCCTGCTGCTCCTGTGCAAAAGTCTTTCCTGAAAAGGCTTTTTTGATCCATTGGGGTACATCATTTGAAAAATCCTGGCGATTTCTGATCTTTCGGCTCGTCTCTACCAGCCATGGAGTGTATCCTCTATCTGAAAGCAGTTTGGAAAGGAACCGGAATTTGTTGTGTTCTCCCATATTTGCACTGCTGTGTACTCCGTGGAGCAGAACTATCTGGATTCCGTTCGGTTCTTTCGGAAGGCAAGAAGCTACCCGAACCTCCCTATCTCCGAAGGCCCCCGAAAATACGTATTCTTGAATATTTGAACAACATTCCGGGATTTTTTTCATTTTTTCTTCCTGATCTTAAATTTAAAGAGGGCGGAATCCGCCCTCTTTGTTATTTTTAATCTTATCGGCTCCGCGTTACTTACTTTCCCTGATGCGCTGCAAGAGCAACTGCTGAAGCTATTGAAAGAAGCTTTGTCTCTGCTGAATCTGCGCGGCTCGTCAAAACTACCGGCGCAGCGGCTCCGAGGACAATGCCTGCCGTTTTGTTCTCTGAAAAGTAGACTATCGCCTTTGCAAGCATATTCCCTGAATCTATATTGGGAACGTGCAATATGTCTGCATATCCGGCAACATCGGACTTGATGCCCTTGTGATGTGCAGATTCAGGTGATACAGCGTTGTCGAGAGCCAGAGGTCCGTCGATGATACATCCCTTGATCTGCCCGCGGCGGTTCATCTGTGTGAGCAGCGAGGCATCTATTGTCGGAGACATTTCCGGGTTGACGATTTCGACCGCCGCAAGTGCTGCGACCTTCGGGCAGCTTACCCCGAATGCGTGAGCAAGTTCTACTACATTCTTGACTATATCGACCTTTATCTTGAGATCGGGATACATGTTGAATGCAGGGTCTGATATGAAGAAGATCCTGTCGTATCCTTTGATCTCATGGATGTATACGTGGGAGAGAGTCTTGCCGGAGCGAAGTCCCTTTTCCTTGTTGAGTATA
>JAAZCN010000300.1 GCA_012513245.1 Synergistaceae bacterium
TTGTCGAGCTGTTCGGTGATAAGGGCAGGCATTCAAGATGTGCGGTTTCCGCACCCTCCCTGCCCCTCGACATCTGTGTTGAGATAGAACTGATCGCTGAAATAAAATAAGAAACGGGGTGCAGCATATGAAAACGATAGGCATCATAGGAGGCTTGGCATGGCAGTCATCTGCCGAGCTTTACAGGATGATCAACGAGTTGGTAAACAAAAAGCTTGGAGGCCAGCATTCCTGCAAATGCGTAATGTATTCAGTCGACCTGGATCCAATTCTCATTCTCAGGGATGAAGAAAACTGGGATGAACTGGCGAATATTATCGAAGATGCTATAAGAAGGGTCGAAGCTGCAGGCGCCGACTTTACCATAATAGTATCCAACACCATGCACAAGACAGTCGAAGTCATAAAGGACAGAGTATCAAAGCCGATCCTGCATATAGCTGACGTAACTGCACAGGCGATACTTGACCGGGGCTTTAAGACTGTCGGCCTTATGGGCACCAAATTCACCCTGACCCAGGATTTCTATAAAGCCAAAATGGAGAGGGACTATGGGATCAAAATTCTGATCCCTGACGAAGATGACATCGAGTTCATCCATCATGTTATTTATGAGGAGCTGGACTTCAGCATCTTCAGCCCGGAGTCATCAAGACGCTTCGTTGAGATCATTGAAAAGATGGGGAGACGCGGGGCTGAAGGCGTCATCCTTGGGTGCACGGAAATTCCGCTGCTGGTAAATCAGGAACAGACAGACATCCCCCTGTTCGATACAACGACTCTGCTTGCAGAAGCAGCAGTAAGAGAAGCTCTGGCAGAATAAAGAATCAACGAAAAAACATAACAGCATTATCATTATCCTGAACAAGAAAGGGGCTGTGTGGAATCTTAGGATTTCACACAGCTTCTTTTTTGTATTTATTGTTATTTATGCTAAACTATCACATAAGGAAAGTGAGATTAAAAAGCAAGGCTGGTGCTGGATTTGTCTCGAAAAGCCGGAGAACGTGTACACAACAAAGTTGTCTTTAAAGAATATAACCAGAAACAGGGTATGCTGCCTCTGGATATAGAAACGCTTATCCCCGAGAACCATATGGTTCGGATCATCAGCAGGGCGATAGACGAGATGGACCTTCATCCGCTCATCGCACAGTACCCCGGAGGAGGAAGAGCAAGCTTCCACCCTGCCATGATGACAAAACTCATCGTATACGCATACTCAGATAAGATATATTCAAGCCGCAGGATAGAGAAAGCAGCAAGAGAAAACATTATGTATATGTGGCTGTGCAGGGGTCAGGCCCCTGACTTCAAGACAATTAATACCTTTCGTAGTGAAAGGATGAAAGAATCCCTTCTGCATATTTTTTCAGAAGTGGTGGAACTGCTTATACGATCAGGGCATATAAAGCTCGAAAATTATTTCATGGACGGGACTAAGATCGAAGCTAATGCCAGCAAATACAGTTGGGTATGGGGCAAAGCCACGAAGAACTATAAGAAGAAGCTGCAGGAGAAGTGCAGGGAGATATTTGAGATTGCGGATCTGGCAAATAAAGCCGAGGACGAATCTTATGGAGAAGAAGATCTTGAGGAGTTGGGCGAAAGCAGGGAAATAGATTCTGCAGCAATAGAGGAAACAGTGAGGCGGATAAATACAAGACTGTCAGACGGCAAGGACAGCGTTGTTTCGCAAGATCGGGAAAAGCTCAACAAGCTGAAGAAGACGCTTGAAAGAGACTGCCTGCCAAGGATGAAGAAATACGAACATCAGGAAAAAGTTCTCTCAGAACGGAACAGCTATTCAAAGACGGACACTGACGCTACATTCATGCGGATGAAAGAGGACCATATGGGCAACGGACAACTGAAACCGGGCTACAACGTGCAGATAGGGACAGAGAACCAGTATGTAATAGGATACAGCATCCACCAACATGCAGGTGACACGAGCTGCATGAAACAGCATATGGAGAAACTTGAGAAGATACTTGGGAACAGGTTTCCGTCCAATATGGTAGCTGACGCCGGCTACGGCAGCGAGGAGAACTATGAATACCTTGAAACAAGGGGAACTGGCTGCTATGTCAAGTACAACACCTTTCACAAAGAGGCAAGCCGGAAGTGGAAGAGCGATCCGCTGAAAACACAGAACTGGCAATACAGAGAAGAAGATGATACATTCAAATGTGCCGGAGGCAGGACATTAAGCTTTTCACGTGAAGCAATCCAAAAAAGCCTCAACGGTTACAGAAGCAAAATAAGGATATATTCATGTGAAGACTGTAATGGCTGTATTTACAGGGAAAACTGCATAAAGAGCAGTAACCCTGAAGCAGTACGTCATATCCAGATAAACATCAGGGGCAACGAGTTGCGCAACAAGGCAAAGCAAAACCTGACCAGTGAATATGGATTAAAAATGCGCAAGCTCCGGCCGGTGGAAGTGGAGAGCGTATTCGGACAGATAAAGGCTGATGCAGGAATGCGGAGGTTCTCACTCCGAGGAAAATCTAAAGTGGAACTGGAATGGGGGCTCCATTGTATAGGACATAACTTCAGGAAACTTGCCATAGCCCTTCAATAGCGACTTAAAGAAATACCCTTCACCACATCTTGCTTTTATAACAAATTACGCATAAAAAATAACGTACTCTGGCATGGGTATTAAAAAAAGGACTGCATGAAATCGTAAGATCTCATACAGCCCCTTTTTTTTAAAGGCATGCGGAGAAAGGATCCGCCGAAGGCGTCGGTTGTTTAAAAAATGTTGGCAAGCAATAGGCAAGCGTCGGCATTTACTTTTTGCCACAAATTTTCATCCATTCTAAATGGTGCTCCCCCTACAATTACTTTGGCAGTCGATCTTTTTTTTCTAAGGGTTTTTATAACACTTTCTACTTTCAGTGCCGAAGGCAGCATCAACGTTGATATAAGAAGAAACTCGATATTCTCTTCAATTGTCTTGTCGACAATTTCTTTCACGGTGAGTCCCTCTCCGAAATCAAA
>JAAZCN010000301.1 GCA_012513245.1 Synergistaceae bacterium
AAGCTGTTCAGTGATCCCAATGCTACTTTCCTGGATCCTGCTTGTAAAACCGGGGTATTTCTTCGGGAGATTGCAAAACGGCTTATAGAGGGCCTTGAACAAACCGTCCCTGACCTTAATCAAAGACTTGAGCACATATACAGACACCAGCTCTTCGGAATTGGGATGACGGAAATTACCGCCCTCATGTCTAGAAGAAGCCTTTACTGTTCAAAATATGCTGATGGGGACTACTCCGTTGTAAAATTCAGGGAACCTGACGGCAATGTCAGATACAGAAGAACGAAGCATGCATGGAATAACGGTTCATGCATACACTGCGGAGCACCTCAGGAAAAATATCAAAGGAGCAGGGGGCTTGAATCGCATGCCTATGAATTCATACACAGGGACGATCCGGAGGAAATATTCAAGATGAAATTCGATGTAATTATAGGAAACCCGCCATACCAACTATCTGACGATGGACATGGAATGAGTGCAAAACCGATATACCATCTTTTTATTACCCAAGCGATGAAGCTAAATCCCCGTTTCCTTTCGATGATTGTACCTGCACGGTGGTATGCGGGAGGCAAAGGTCTTGATGATTTCCGTACTTTAATGTTAAACGATGATAGGATAAGCAAACTTTTTGACTATGGAAATTCAACTGATGTTTTTTCTGGGGTAGATATCGCAGGAGGAATATGTTATTTCTTATGGGAGCGTGACAAACACGGTCCATGTGAGGTAGTCAGCTATACTCAAGATACCATAGAGCGCTCCTTGCGTTACCTCAACGAATTCAACACTTTTATCAGAAGCGCAAAGGCAGTAGAGATAGTTAACAAGGTTCTAAAAGTTAATAAGGATGAAGATAGCAATATGTTGCTAAGTGATACAGTTTCCTCCCGTAAGCCTTTTGGCTTGCCTACAAACTATACCCCAAAGAATAGTGGCATTCCCTGTTGGTTTATACAGAAGATCGGATTAAAGTATGCGGCAACAGAAGATGTAAGCGATCCTAACGATTTTCTAGGAAAATGGAAACTTCTTGTCCCTCCAGCCCCAATAGCAGGCCAGACAGATTTTTCAAAACCTGTCAAATTTTATTATGATGGTAATATTCGTATAGCAAAACCAGGTGAATGTTGTACCGAATCTTACATAGTAGTAAAAGCCTTCGAAAGTGAGGAAGAAGCTCTATCCTTTAAATCCTATTTATTTACTAAAACAGTACGTTTTCTGCTTTTGCAAACAGTAGTATCACAACACGTTACCAAGAAAAATTTCTGTTTTATCCCAGATTTAATTAAATATTCAGGAGTATTCACAGACAAAGTGTTGTGTGAAAAATGGGGCATTACTGAAGAGGAATGGAAATATATCGAATCGAGGATAGCCGATGCAATAGCAGAGGAAGGTATGGAAAATGTCGAGGAATAACCTCTTCCCCGAACGTCCAAGCGTCAATCCTACCATATATGCATACGAGGAATTGAGTCCCGAATACAAAGGCCTACTCAAGGTCGGCTACACAGCAGTGAGCGTCGATGATAGGGTCGCAAAACAACATGACATCAAGCATCCTGACGGCAAACTTCCCTATAGGATAGTACTGAGAGAACCGGCTCTTTACCCTGATGGGTCATCTTTTACGGATCACGATGTCCACAGGATCCTCAAGAAGAAAGGCTTCGTCCACGAAGGCGGAGAATGGTTCAGGTGCAGCAAAGACGACGTGCTTGCAGCAGTCGTAGCTGTAAAGACAAGGACAGACAATACGGAGAACCGTATAAGGTCATTTACGATGCGTCCTGAACAAGAGGCCGCTGTCTCCAAGACAGAAGAGTACTTCCGCAGTATGATGAAAAGCGAACACGGAAGGGTCCCGAAGTTTCTCTGGAACGCAAAAATGCGATTCGGCAAAACATTCGCCGCATACCAGCTCGCAAAGAGAATGCGATATAAAAAAGTCCTTGTCCTGACTTTCAAGCCAGCGGTGGAAGCTTCCTGGGAAGAGGACCTTATGACCCATACGGACTTCGATGGCTGGCAGTTTTACTCTAGAAACAGCATTAAAACTCCGGTAGAGCTTGACCAAAAGCGCCCAATAGTATGCTTCGGCTCTTTCCAAGATTACATGGGAATAGACAGGGAGACCGGGGGGATCAAGCCAAAGAACGAATGGGTACATACTATAAACTGGGACCTCGTAATATTCGACGAATACCATTTCGGGGCATGGCGCGACAACGCTAAGAAACTATTTGAGCAGGAAGACGAAGACACTTACGATGCCATGGATATTGAATCATACAAGGAAAAAGAAGCCGACAACGCATACAACGAATCTTTTCTTCCGATAACTTCGTCATCCTACCTCTTCCTTTCGGGTACTCCCTTTCGTGCCCTGAACTCAGGGGAATTCATAGAAGAACAGATATATACCTGGACTTACTCAGATGAACAGAGGGCAAAGGAAGAATGGAATGGAGAAGGCGAGAACCCTTATTTAGCACTGCCCAGGATGGTCCTCCTTACTTACAAAATCCCCGAACACATTCAGGAAATTGCAAGTCGGGGTGAATTCAACGAGTTCGATATAAATACCTTCTTTTCCGCTGAAGGTCACGGAGAAAAAGCAAAATTTATATACAAGGATCATGTCCAGAAGTGGCTTGATCTTATCCGCGGAGCATGCCTTGAGACTACTGTGGACGAGCTTAAACTGGGAGCAAAGCGCCCTCCAATGCCATATTCAGATGTAAGGCTGCTGAACGTCCTTACCCATACTCTATGGTTTTTGCCAAACGTGGCCTCCTGCTACGCAATGGCAAACCTGCTCAGAGAGAAGCAGAATGTGTTTTATCATGACTACAAACTGAACATATGCGCCGGTTCCGGGGCAGGTATCGGACTTTCCGCATTGGGCCCAGTGCGAGATTCAATGAGAGACCCTCTTCACAGTAAAACTATAACCCTCTCCTGCGGAAAACTGACCACCGGGGTAACGATACGTCCCTGGACAGGCATATTTATGTTGCGAAACCTCTCTTCACCCGAGACATATTTCCAGTCTGCTTTCCGAGTTCAAAGCCCGTGGACCGTCAAACGTGAGAATGGGGACGGTGAAGAGATTATTAAGAGGGAATGCTATATATTCGATTTTGCGCTGGACCGCTCTTTGCGACAAATATCAGATTACAGCTGCCGCCTGAATGTCAGCGAAAGAAGCGTTGAAAGGAAGGTAGAAGAGTTCATAAACTTCCTCCCTGTCCTTGCTTATGACGGCAGCTCCATGAGGGCAGTAAATGCAGCAGAGATACTTGATATAACCACCGCCGGAACATCTGCTGTCCTACTTGCCAGACGCTGGCAGAGTGCGCTACTTGTAAACGTAGACAATGACACACTGAAAAGGATCATCGCAAGCGAAGAGGCAATGGCTGCGATCATGAAGATAGAAGGTTTCAGGGCTCTTGGCTCCAATTTCATTGAAACAGTCATCAATAAGAGCGAATCTGTGAAAAAAGCAAGAAAAGAGAGCGAACATCTGACTTCTAGGCAGAAAGACAAGCTCTCAAAAGAGGAAAAGGAATATAAAAAGAAGCGCAAGGAGATCCAAGAGAAGCTTATTAAATTCGCGACTAGAGTCCCCATCTTTATGTACCTTACGGACTACAGGGAACGTTCCCTGAGAGACGTCATAACCCAGCTGGAACCGGAACTTTTCAAACGTGTGACCGGACTGGAGATAGCCGATTTTGAGATACTGCTTGCCCTTGGCGTTTTCAATGCAACACTGATGAATGAAGCCATCTTCAAGTTCAAGCGTTATGAGGATGCCAGTCTGAGGTACGCCGGAATTGACCGTCACCGCAAAGATGAACCGGTAGGCCTCTTTGATACGGTTATAAGCCGTGAAGATTACGACAGGATCTCAGAACAGCTTATAGAGATA
>JAAZCN010000045.1 GCA_012513245.1 Synergistaceae bacterium
AGGTCTCTGTTGAAAATATAAATTAGTGGACAGGCAAGGTTCGAAGCGGAGTCATACGAGTGGCTATTGTTTAAGTACTGAAAAGCCAGTTATAGACCAGGTTCAAAGCCGCTGGATCCCCGATAGGTACACTCGAGGAAGACGGCTGGGGCTAGGTTCTAAGGTTCTAACAATTGCTCACGCGACAAGGTTTTGGTCGCAGTTCCACGCCGGTGATTTTTACCGGCAGCTTCATGCGGCATGCCTCACGCCGCAGTCCCTAACAACCGTTTGCCTATTGCTTGCCAACAGCTTGCCGATCGCTAGTTCGCCCTCTGGGTCCCTTGGAAATCAGCATTGCTGCAGTAGCGATAACAGATGGTAGAGAGAGTCCGGAAATGACATTGGGGTCAGACCTACACATTTTACAAAATGTGGATAATTCGGCGGTTTAGAACCGGTGCTACTTAGTTTTAGATCCTGTTGCATAAAGAAATTTTATTTTATGATGTCAAGATATTCTAACAATTTTAGATGTAAAATTTTCAACTGCAATTGGTTGACATTGCCTATTGGTATTGGTTTTCTTATCTTGTCTTTGTGTATTTGCACCGTTTGATCCAGACGAACGCACGAACACAAATCAAGGCCATTTTCGTCTATAGAAGGCAACGGCAACTCCCATGGAAGCCCTCGTGCTTTTTTGGTTATCTTGCTAACGGTTATTAAATCTCCGTCTTCATCCCAAAACAGGACTGGTCGGCCTTTCTCTACGTTTTTGTCATCATACGGGAAAGAAACGAATAAGATGTCGCCTGTACTATATGACAAGAGCTTTCAGCCTGTTTATTGCCCTTTTGTCGAGAGGTTTCGATACGGATTTCCAGAAAACATCCTCTTCTTCATCCGGAAATTCTGTGAACATTATACCCGCAAAATATTTTTTAAGTGATTCGCACGTAATAACTTCATTCAGCCCTTTTGCAACCGCGTCTCTCCACGGATCTTCTTTATGTGTGATATCAATGAGGCCTGTTGCAGAATAGGGGCCCATTTTTCTTTTGACAAGTCTGATTATTTCCTCTGCACGTTCATCTTCTATCGAAGAGCAGTCCGCTATATCATTTACTGGTATGTTATTGCATCCGTACTTTTTATACTGCTTATAGATAGACGGGATAACAGGCCCCCATGCCCACGCTTCAATATCCTCGTCGAAAAGCGGCTCACCCGTCAATGCAAGTGAATACGCCTGACAATAGTAAAGCAGCTTCTGAAGCTTGAGGTTTGATATATCGGCCCTGTTGTCGTCATATTTAATAGCATCTGCCTTAAACAGCGACAAAAGATACTTAACAACATCTCTAATATCTGTCATGACGCCACCCCCTCTTCCACCCACATTATACCATTTTGGAAGATCGCTGGGGTCAGACCTACATATTTGATAAAATCTGGATAACTCGGCGGTTTAATGTGTTTTTCACAAAACGTTCTTGACGGGCAAACTATCCCTCTATCTCAATCGGTGTAGTGACCTTTGCACTGGATTATTTCTATCTCTTTGTCTGAAATCCTGTATACGAGACGGTTAACATCATCTATGCGACGACTCCAATAGCCTTCGCAATCTTTTAAAGGTTCGGGTTTACCTATGCCTTCACTACCGTTACGGTCGATGTCTTTAAGCAGCGCGTTGATGCGTTTTAAGGTCTTTTTGTCCTGGGTCTGCCAGTAAAGGTAGTCTTCACAAGCGTAGAGGGTGAATGTAAGTTTACGCACCAGCCAGGGCCTCTAGTTCCTCCATTGTTTTGGTGACGGTTCGCCCTTCGTTCAACTGTGCTATGGATTCTTTTATGCGAACCATATTGCACTCGGAGTAAAAGGGATCGACGGATACTTCAAAGGGGATTCTTTTTTCCCTGCTCATTTTTTTTGCAAAGATAGTGAAGGCTGTGGTCATGTTAATGCCAAGCTCCTGACAGGTCTTTTCCATATCTTTTTTCAACACCTCATCCATGCGGATGTTTACAAGTACCTGGGCCATTTATCTCACTCCTTTTTGTTCCTTATTTGAGCTTTTTATAGCAATTATAAAGACAATGTCAATACAATATCTTTACATAGTAATAGAGCTGCCACGAGAGTCAATTGGTAATCGGTTGGAAATCAATGGGGGAGTCAATGGGTAAGAACTGTGGCAGTAAGCGTACTGCGTGAAGCTGCCAGCTGAGGCATCTGGCGTGAAACTGCGACTGAAAACATGTCGCGTGAAGCGATAGGCTAGCATTGGCAAGCTGTCGGCAAGCGGGTTGGTAGGGGCAATGCCGTTGATCAGAAGGACACTGTTTCTCGTTAGAGAAACACTTAAGACAACATTAGTGTCCGCACTATTTCGAATGCGCTTTGAGATCGGGGATCCAGGTCCTTGTCCTCCTAGGTTGGTAAACCCAGTCATAACCGAAAGTTCAAAGCCGCTCTCCCGATCTCACATCGCATTCGAAATGGTTCGAGCACTAAGGTTGATCTAATATATTTTCCTAACGGAAAACGGTGCTCTCCCGATAGGAGCATTCGAGGACGACGGCAGGGGGCGTAAGTGAAAAAGACGGATATATGAAATCTTAGGTTTTAACAATTGACTCCCAACCGATTAGCAACTGGTTTGCCCTCGACTCCGCGGCAGGTTACATGCCACAGGCCTATGCATAGCAGAATATCTATTGTAAAATTTAATTTTGAGTGTTATGTTTGACCTTGTAAACAAAATTTGTTATTATAGTGTTAATAAAAGAAGCTATTATATCTCATAATAATGACAAATAGGAGTTGTGTCATGGAATATCAGGGGTATGGGAAATTTATAACAGAGCTTATAGAGCAGGCGCCATATGGAACAGCCATGTTTACAGAGGAAGTTGCAAAAAATCTTTCAGAACAGTTTGCAATACCGTTGGATCATGCGAAAAAAGTGACCAATGCAAATCTTAAAAGGCTGGCGGATAAAGGTGTAATAGAGAGACTGCAGAGCGGAATTTACTACAAGGCTCTGGATACAGTATTTGGGAAAACGAAACCAAATATTGATGCCGTAATGACACGATTTCTAACCGTAAGTGGTGAAGAAATAATAGGATATGAAACAAGTGTTTCTTTTCAAAACAGCATTGGGCTTATCACTCTAATGCCCCGGATGAAAGAAATCGTAACAAACAGACACCGCAATAAATTAGATAAAAAGTGCCATATTATATTACGGAGACCTAAAACGGAAATCAACAAAGACAATTATAAATATTTGCAGCTTCTTGATCTTGTGGATGAGTTTCCATCTGTTTACACAGATGCCGAAGATCCATATCGTTTATTAAATGAACATCTTGTTAAACAAAACCTTGATAAATTAAAACTTATTGTGTTGGCAAAAAAGTATTATCCGCAAAAGACATTATTAAGACTGCTTGATATTATATTCGAGGTGGAATATGAAACTGCATAGTGATATAAAAGCTTTTGGGGTATTGTTGGATTCTGTCAGTGAACAGACAGGGATCAGGATGGATATTCTTGAAAAGGATTATTATGTTACGTTGTTGCTTCGGGAACTGGCGAAAAAGCAAGTGGATTTGCCCGTCTATTTTAAAGGTGGAACCGCTTTATATAAGGCGGTAGGGAGCATGAAAAGATTTTCAGAAGATATCGATTTGACAGTAGAGATTAAAGATTGTTCGAAAAGTCAGGGCAAAAAGCGTCTGGAAAATGCAGCAAACTCATATTCTTGCATGAAGAGGACTCATGATAAAGAAAAAGAAAGTAACACAAAAGGAAGTATAACCAGTGTTTATGAATATGTGCCGGTAGTTGCAATTGACGAAGCGGATATGTTACAAAGATTCGGATATGTAAAGGTGGAAGCAACATCATTTACAGTAAGTGAACCAACCGAGTTGCTGCTAATAGAACCATTGATTTATTCCCAGTCTGCCGAGGATCACAAAAAACTCCTAAAAGAATTGTATGAAGTGGAACCGTTTGATCTAAAGACCATAAAAATGGAACGAATTTTTGCAGATAAGTTATTGGCTGCGGAATTTTACTATCAGAGAAGTCTTCTCTTTGATGTATCTAAGCATCTCTATGACATAGTAATAATGATGCAACAGGAGCGGATCCAAAGGCTAATTTCTGACGATGAAGATTTGATAAAGATGATCTCATATAAAAGAATGGAAGAACGAGAGAGGATAGGTAGTGATTTAACAATTAAACCTTTTGGTGATTTTTCGTTGTTTGATAAATTGAACCACGATGAAAAATTAAAAATAGCTTTTTTAAAAATGCAGGACATTTACGTCTTTGGTGAGAAAGATAAAATCGACTATAAAAAATTGCTTAAGGTAATCGAGGGTTTGTTTGAAGTTTTATTAAAATTAGAGGAAGATCTGGCGGAGAAATAGGGGGTCGTCAACACTTTTTCGTACAATCTGTTAAGCCACTAATTCTGAGTTCAGCTGTTGTCATTGTTTTATCCATTGCAGGTGACCATTGGGGTCAGACCTACACATTTGACAAAATGTGGATAAGTGGCAGAATGGTTGAATGCTTGTTAGAGATGATTTGAGTCAGACCGGCAGGTGTTGTGCCGCGGGGAGTGACGGTGTAACCGTCGGGAAGTGGCAAGAAACTTGCCGAGAAGTAGCGACAAAAGCATGTCGCCGGGAAGTGCCCGAGTTAGGTCTCTGTTGAAAATATAAATTAGTGGACAGGCAAGGTTCGAAGCGGAGTCATACGAGTGGCTATTGTTTAAGTACTGAAAAGCCAGTTATAGACCAGGTTCAAAGCCGCTGGATCCCCGAT
>JAAZCN010000302.1 GCA_012513245.1 Synergistaceae bacterium
AAGAACAAGAATCGAAGAACCTACGTAAGCTGTATAAGAAGTACTTTCCGGGACATGCTTCAGCTGATGGCTAAGGATATTGAGCCGAAATCACTCCATGCCTGGTGCGAAAAGTATATGTCGGTAAACAAGGTTAAGGCTTCTTCCATGAACAGAGCGATTACGTGTTTGTGCGGAATCCTTCGCTGGGCGGCCGAAGATGAAAACATCATTGAGAAATACAATCTTATCGGCCTCAAAAGGTTCACTGAAAGCGACAACGGGGAAAGAACTTCCCGCTCCTTGACGGAGGAAGAAGTAAAAAAGATATTTGAGGCTCTTGCTCGGCGCGAGGATAGCATCCGTAAAAGGGCAGAGGAAGTTTCTTGCAAGCCTTACAATAAGTATTATGTCCGACAGTATAAGGTGCCTGACAAAGGATATGTAGATTATGTTATTCCCTTTGTGGCCTTATCCCTATATACGGGTGCGAGGAACGGTTCCGCAGTTGGTCTGAAGTGGCAGGACATCGATTTCAACAACAAGACTGTCACTTTTCAGGGAGAGTACTCTAAAACCGGCGTAACTGTTCAAGTCCCTATGGTTGAGGATCTCTGCATTATTTTGAAGACCTGGGCAGAACAAGAAGGTTCAAACATCGAAGATACGAGCAGCGATAAGAGATTTGTCTTCACCTCGAGGCACCAGAAAGACAATAAGCCCATTGTCTCCGTAGACAAGAAGACATGGAAAAAGATACTAAAGGATGCCGGCATTTCTCATGCGAGGTGGCATGATTTACGGCACACGTTCGCTTCCATGCTTCTAGAGAAAGATGAATCGGTCTTTGTAATAAGTAAGCTCTTAGGGCATAAAAGCATCAAGACTACAGAAAGATACCTGCACCTGAGAGATCAGGCCGCTAGGAACGCAATATCTTCTCTCGACGGGGCATTTCCGTCGCAGTCCATCCTAGTTAACAAAGGAAAAGACAAAAAGGCAGCATAAGACTGTAAGTGTAATGAGCGGACGGGGAATTCCCGCCCGCTCCCTACACTATTAGTAGCGTTATCAGTTTCTCTGAAATATGCACGTCAATCGCCCTCGGCATTATTTTGGTACTAATATGATCAACGAAACTAGCATAAAAGTAACATCTTCGAAACTAGTATAAAAACCAATAACATTTTATCTACAAGCTCTTTAAGGTTCAGAGACAAGAAACCTACGAAGCAATCGCGCAGGAGGGCTTTTACTTCCTCCGATATTCAGTCACCTGTCTTCATCACTTTTACCTGCCCTTCCGAAGTACGGCCGAACCTGTGGGGCCTCCACAAAAAACCCGAGCCTTTTTACTCTCTCTCGTGCCCTTATCCTTTTGTCTTTTGCTGCATCTCCTTCCCTTGTCTTCAGTGCTCCCGGACGTTCGTGGTAAATGAATTTTCGCATTCATATACTCCTTGATCAACAAGACGTTGTGTAACTCACTACACAACCCTTGCGGGTTGTCCGTTCGGCCAGGGGCTGCGCCCCCGGCGCTTAAAGGCAAGCCTGCCCTCCGTCGCCTTCCGGCTTAGGAGGGGAGCGGCTTAAAGAGGAGGTCAAAACCATGGAAAAGAAAGACTTCGTATGCATCCGCCTGACCAAGTCATCGGAAATGACGGTGAAAGCTACTATTGGCCGTATGTGCCACGACATCAGGGCAACCCGCCCCGGCTATCTCCGGGATGATCCTGATGCAAAGTGTTATTGGTTTCCCGAAAAAAGTGAGGGGATCTGGAAGATGAAGTCCGATCCTCTGAGTGTTAAAGAAGTCAGTGAATATTTGCATAGACATATCGCTGATATGAAGAAAAGATACGAGGAAATGCCAAGAGGAGAAAACGGACATTTTCAAAGGGCCAAGATAAATACACGATGGTTTATGCAGGGTATCTTAATCTTTTCGAAGGAGCAGCTGCAGGAGGTCTCCACGTTTGACATCTTAATCAATTCCACAAGATTTCTGGATGTGCTTGCTGAAAAGTTGAAGACCAAGGTCGTTTGGGCCGGATTCCACGACGACGAAACAACACTGCATCTTCAGTTCGGCCTAGAAAACCTCGATTCTGAGGCACACACGATCCAGCGCAGGATAAACAAAAGAGTCGATCAACCTGAACGTAACCATCTAATGACCACAAATGAACTGCAGGACATGGCGGGGGAGCACTTCAAGGAGCTAGGCTTCCGGAGGGGTATCAGCCGTGATGTCACAGGCGCAAAACATAAAGAAGTGAGGGATGTTTTCCGGATCGAGCAGGCTGAGCTTATCGAAAAG
>JAAZCN010000303.1 GCA_012513245.1 Synergistaceae bacterium
AGCTGCAGAAGATTTCTTCAGACTTGTGAATTAAGCAGGTTGATTACGAGGGCGAGATGTCCTTGTTCCCTGTGGATATGTCCTCTAAAGCCATTTATCGTGACTCTTCCAAATGTATCCTTTGCAGAAGATGTGAGACCATGTGTAATGAAGTGCAGACAGTTCATGCGCTTTCCGGTCTTGACCGTGGGTTTGATACTGTTGTCGGTCCTGCATTCCACGCACCGCTTGGAGAAACGGTCTGTACATTCTGTGGTCAGTGTGTAGCTGTATGCCCTACTGGCGCACTTGTTGAAATTGACAATGTGTCCAAAGTATGGAATGCACTGGCGGACAAGTCAAAAACAGTCGTGGTGCAAGTGGCTCCTGCTGTACGTGTAGCCATTGGTGAGCTGTTTGGTCTCGAACCTGGCACTGTAGTGACTGGAAAAATGGTTTCTGCTCTTAAGAACTTAGGATTCAGTTATGTTTTTGACACAAACTTTGCTGCGGATCTGACCATTATGGAAGAAGCCCATGAGATGATTGATCGGATCCAGAACAATAAGAAACTCCCAATCCTTACCAGCTGCTGCCCTGCCTGGGTGAAGTTCTTTGAGCATCAGTTCCCAGACCTTTTGGATATACCATCCAGCTGCAAATCTCCTCATGAGATGTTCGGAGCCATCACAAAGCATTACTTCGCTAAGAAGATGAACATCGATCCGAAGGATGTTGTGGTCGTTTCAGTCATGCCTTGTGTAGCAAAAAAATATGAGGCAGAAAGACCAGAGCTTCAATATGACGGCGTAAAGGACGTGGATGTGGTTATCACCACCAGAGAGCTTGGAAGAATGATTAAAGAAGCGGGAATGAATTTCCTCATGCTGGAAGACTCGGAATATGACAATCCGCTGGGAGAATCATCAGGTGCGGCGCAGCTCTTCGGCACCACAGGTGGCGTTATTGAAGCGGCGCTAAGAACCGCAGCAGTTCAGCTCACAGGAGGCGCAATTGATAAGATTGACTACAATGAAGTGCGTGGAATGGAAGGACTCCGTGAGGCAACCGTTGAAATCGGAGACCTCAAACTGAACATCGCCATTGCCAATGGCCTTGGAAACGCCAGAACACTTCTGGAGAACATCAGAAAAGGAAAGAGCAACTACCATGCCATTGAGATTATGGCTTGTCCTGGAGGCTGTATAGGCGGTGGTGGACAGCCCCAGCCTGTTAATGCCGATATCAGGGCGGCCAGAACTGCTGCTGTCTACAGGGTCGATGAGTCAAAGGAAATTAGACAGTCTCATAATAATCCCGACATAGTGGCCCTTTACGACAACTGGCTTGGCAAGCCTCTTGGTGAAAAGTCGCACCATTTGCTCCATACCACATACAAAGCCCAGCCAAGGGAAGTATAGAAATCCCTTATAAAACGTAAAAGTAGAGGAGGCCGGAAGGCTTCCTCTACTTTTTTAGCCTATGTCTGTATAATGGTACTTACATGCCGAGGTACGCCAAAAACTGTAAGGTTAAAATATCGGTATATATTAAAAATAGTCTATTCTGAGGATGGTTCCTTTGATGACCTCAGGAAGTCAGGAGTTGTAGTTTTTGAATAATACGGAAAAACAGAAAATATATCTGATACGTCACGCTAAACCGGATCTTCCCCACAAAGGGAAGCTTTATTACGGATCAATGGACTACCCCCTTTCCGAAGAGGGAATGATGATGGCGAGGAATTTGTCCCAGGACCTGAAAAACCTTGAAATAAATGCTGTTTTTTCAAGTGACTTAAAAAGGGCAAGAGATACAGCTGAGATAGTCCTGGCAGGACGTTTCTCCGATGTAAGACAGGTAAGAGAACTTCGCGAAATACACCTTGGAGAGTGGGAAGGTAAGAGTTTCGATGAGGTAAGATCCACATGGAACGATATCTACGAAAAAAGAGGGATGTCCTTTGATTCTGTCGGGCCGCCCGGAGGAGAGAGTTTCAAAGATCTTCAGAGACGAACGGTCCCTGCTTTTGAGGAAATACTTAATAATAACCCCTCAGGCAGTATTCTGGTTTTTGCCCACGGAGGAGTGATCTGGACACTGATGTGCAATTATTTCGGCTTTAAGCTGAATGACATTTTTTTCTACCCGATGGACTTCTGCGGGATACATTTGATTGAACGTACAGGTGGCTTCATGAAACTGATAAAATACAACTGGAGTTCGAGCCTGTCCTGAATATGATCTAAAAATGCTGTTCAATGGTCATGTCATTGGTCCATAGCAGCCGATCTTTGAATCGATTGGAGGAACAAGTTATGAATAGGCAAAGAGGAGGTTTTTTTCCCGGTCTTGTCGTAGCGTTGGTGATAATACTTCTTTCCGCGACGGCGCTTCTTGCTGTTGCGACTATCCGGGAGAGAAACATAGTAAAAGCAGAGTCTCTTCTCCGTTCGGGTGACTACTACGGAGCGGCAGAACTCTTGAGGAAAGCTGAAAAATTCAGTCTCAGGCCTGAATCCAGAGTTGTAAAGGGACTTGCTGAGGCCAATCTTGGGAAGGAAGACTACGAGACTGCGACCCATTATTATGAGAAGCTTGTCAAACTGGAACCCGACAACGTGGAAGCCAGATATAAGCTGGGGCTTCTCTACATAAGGGCAAAGGACTACGGTGCCGCAGAAAAAGAAGTGACGGCTCTCAGAATAATAGGTACAGAGAGTGCTATACAGAGCGCTGATGCCCTCACAGAAAATCTCTCATCCGGCAAGGTAAAGGAGTTTTTCAGGGATCTGCTGAAAAAGGTCGCGCCGGGTCTGCCTGAGATCCCGGGTATCACACAGGACGAACCTATCACAACTGACACAGAAGAGACCACAGGAGAGACTCTCTCAGAGGATCTGCCTAAAACAGAGGGTGTCTATGAGAGCGTACCCGGCTCGGGTGATGCAGTAACTGAATGATGAGGGTGTTTCAGAAAACAGCAAAGTTCCTGCCTCTTCTTTTGCTCCTCTTTTTCATTACGGGTAATGCTGCTGCTGAAGACCTTAAAGAAATAAATACAGAAAAAAGCCCCCTGCACATGTCTGTTTTCGGCATGCCGGTATATGTCGTCTTAACGGAAGGCTGCAGCTTTGTAAACACCCAGGCAGGATGTGTGGATAAAGTAAAAAAAGTATCACTGGAAGCTTCAGTAATACATCTGCCATACTCTGCACTTATGGAAGAATTTAACGAAGAAAACCTGAAAAAGGCAAGCATGGAACTGAAAGTGAAAAATGAATTTATCTGGAACGGCTCCTCTGTTATCCTGATGAAGATATTTCAGAAAACAG
>JAAZCN010000304.1 GCA_012513245.1 Synergistaceae bacterium
CCACAATCTTTATTGGGTGAGGCAGCTATATAGGGTCTCCCAGAAAAGCATCCAGCAAAAAGGTCGATAAAATCCGCAAAATCAATCCTTCTCAGCCTAGGTTCCCGGGAAGTATAACGATATAAACAGCATAAAACATTCTGACATCAACGATTTATCGCCTTTTCCTCTTTACATTCCCATCGTTATATATTATAATATATAACGATGGGGAGTGGTAATTATGGGCATAATTTATCAAACAAATAAGGATACCGGAATCACATACGCTTATGAAAACAAAGCTTTCTGGGACAAGGAGAAAAAACAGTCAAGAGCTAAGAGAAAGCTCATCGGGAAAGTTGATCCTGTCACGGGTGAAATAGTCCCAACAAGGTCATACACAAGCAGGAAAAAGGAAAGCCATACAGCAGCATCTTTGAAACCGGGGCCTGTGCCTATGATGAAGATCCAGAGAAGTTTCTATGGATCAACCTACTTATTCGATCAAATTGGAAAGATAACGGGCATATCGGACGATATCAAATCCTGTTTTCCTAATACGTACAAGCAAATATTGTCCATTGCCTATTATCTGATCCTCGAAGAAAATAACTCCCTTAGCCGTTTTTCTCATTGGGAAAAGCTGCATATACATCCATACGGTAATGACATTTCGTCGCAGCGGAGCAGCGAGTTGTTCCAATCCATAGATGAAGAGGGTCGAATGGCCTTCTTTAAGAAACAGGGCAAGCGCCGAATCGAAAAGGAATACTGGGCTTTTGACATCACATCTATTTCAAGCTATTCCGATACGTTGAAGCAAGTGAAGAAAGGTAGGAACAAAGAATATGACAGATTATCGCAAATCAATCTTGCCCTTCTCTTTGGTGAAGAATCCGGACTTCCTTTCTATTACCGCAAACTTCCGGGTAACATTACGGATGTAAAGACCGTCAAGCAACTTATGGCTGAGTTCGATGTCATGGGGTACAAGAAAGTCAACGTTATTTTTGACAGAGGATTCTATAGCAAAGACAACATCGATACTCTCTACAAAAACCACCAGAAGTTCATCATCGGATTGAAGCTTGGACTTAAGTATGTGAAAGACGTTCTAGATGAAGAAAGAGAAAACCTGCAGCTTTGGTCGAACCTTCAAAAGCAATTCGGTGCATACGGTATATGCAGGACCATAGAATGGGATTATGAGCAAGAAAGGCCGTACAAGGGTGATTTACTAAAATCAAAGAAGCGTGTCTATTTATTGCTTTTCTATAACCCTGAGAAAGCTGCCAAGGACCAGGCAGACATGAACGAGTATCTGTCGAGTCTATATAACGATCTGATTGAGAATAAGCGTAAAGATTACCGTATTAAGGACTATGAGAAGTATTTCGAAATCTCGCAAACTCCTAAGCGGGGACAAAGAATAAAGCCAAAAGAAGATGCTATGCGTGAAGCTGCAAGGAACTATGGGTATTTCGCGCTCCTTTCCAATGAAGTCAAGGATCCGTTCGAGGCACTATCGTTGTACCGCAGCAAGGATATCGTTGAAAAGGGGTTTGGCAACCTAAAAGAACGGCTTAACTTCAGAAGAATGCAGGTTTCCTCAGAACTATCTCTCAACGGGAAACTTTTCGTTGGATTTGTTGCACTTATTTACTTATCTTACGTGAAAAAGCAGATGCAAAATACCGGTCTATTCGAGAAATGGACGATACAAGGATTATTGGACGAACTTGATACTATCGAGTTATTTGAAGCTCCCGGACATGGCCGCGTATTAGGAGAGGTTACTAAAAAACAAGAAGAACTCTATACAGCCTTGGGAGTAATACCGCCCTCGTTATAGATTCGGGAATGCAGGATGCAATGTTGGAGGCTGCAGATGTAGTGGTTGTTGGTGATATTTTAAAATCTCTGAATCCACATATAAATGTTCTGCCTTTCATAATGCTGAGTCTTGTATTTCTCACATGGATGAACTACCGAGGTGTGTATGCAACACTTACACTTAATTTCATAATTACGGCCATAGCGTTTATAAGTGTCTTGATATTGTTATTTTCAACTAGTTTTTATGACCCTCAAACCACTCTTATTAGACTTGATCAGATGACCAATGGTTTACCGTATGGGTTTTTGGGCGTTCTTGCTGCCATGCAGTTTGCAATTTGGTTTTTTCTTGGAATAGAGGGGACGGCTATGGCAACAACAGAATGTCGGAGTGCCGAGCGTTCGATGCCCCTAGGGTCTATCTTAGGCTTGATGACACTTTTAATTGGCGCAACTATTACATGGTATGTATGTTCAGGTTTGATAGATGCGAAAACACTTGGAGTATCGCCATATCCACTTTATGAAGCAGCAGTTGCCACCGGTAAGCTTTACGCAGTAATCGCGCTTTTTGTCGGGACGCTCCTTTCCTGCCTGGCGAGTGCGAACGGATGCATCAACGATGCAAGCCGTGCATGGAGTGCACTTTCCAGGGATGGGATGTTACCGGATGTATTTTCA
>JAAZCN010000046.1 GCA_012513245.1 Synergistaceae bacterium
GCTCATCGTTCCAAGCCCGAATACGATCCTCAGAACACCATCTTCCTGCCTGACTCTTTTGTTCCATCGTCGAAAATTCTGCGAATATCCGACTCCGGCAATAGTTGGGTAATAATATCTGCCATGCCATCTTCCTGACATTCTCATAACGATTATTCCCATATCGTCGTTGCCAAGATGGTGTTTTTTTCTGTAGCTTGCTGCTTCAGGAAAATATATCCTTGCATATACTTTTCTTATTTCACGCTCTACAACACTTACCCTCTCTTCCAAAGAGGACGAATCGTTGCTCATAAACGTAGTAAGGTACTTTCCGGCGAATGAATGTTTTGCTGAGTCTTCTAATCTGCTACTGCTCCTTATTACAACCGGATCATTCATCTCTGACAGAAATTTCCGTACTGCCTGGGTTGCTATTTTTGGCAGAGGAGTCTTCAGGAAAACCTTTTCCAACCTCTCAGGGTCATTGTGGGATATCAGAATGTCCAAAGAGGGCACTGATCCAATGAACTGGTGGAAGATGTCGATCCCGAAATAGATCGACTCAGGGACCTTGCTGTTGCAAAGCTGAGGGTCTCCGGAATCACGAAGTTTTCTTAACGCAAAAAGAAGTGATCTGCCTTTCCCTCCTATAGTCTCTTTGCCAAATATCATTGGCGCAAATTCCGGATCATCGTGCGGATCCCATGCGAAATATTCTTCCCTGGTCCTTTCCAGATCGGTCACTTGCCCTTCACCTCCGTTTCACCTTTATCGATCACGATCCCTACTTCGCTGTCACCATCTAGCAGGACGTCAAATGTCCCGTGGTAGTGTCTTACTGCCGGATGGTGGGCTGATATCCATTTTCTGCTGTCGAACCATTCCTTGTTGTAAACATTTCCTCTCTCTCCATCAAATACCGGAAGATAGAGAATGCTGTCTCCATCGAGGTCAAGAAAAAAATGTGTCCCGTATGAAAGTTCCGGCGCCATGCCCATGCTCGGTATGCCCAGCTCAACCAGGCAGCCTGAATTTGAGAGTTCACTGTACCGTACGGGGACTCCGAGAACGGGATTAGAACTTCCCCATCGCCCCGGACCTACAAGAAGATACCTCTCTCCGTCCAGCTTTGCGTTTATATCTCCTATCGCCCTTGCCACGTCATAAAAATCCGGTGTTTTTCCATATAAATCAGGATCCACATAAACTATGTGGCTGATGTTCTCCAGCCTACCATTAGCCACCATGCGATTTCCTCTTAAAATTATCTTTTCCGAGTCTACTTCAGGTATCTCGACCTTTCCTCTGTCGTCATAGACGGAGAGCGGCCTGAGCTGAACAAGAGTGAACTCATCGTCTGCGCTTTCGTATGTGAACTCCATATCTGACGGCAGTTGCAGCTCCTGCTCGAAGAGCTGAAGCAATTTTTTGATCCTTTTAAACAGCTGTGGGCATTTCTGAGGAAGCTCAGCGAAAGTGAAAACGACCCTGGGCGCGACCATGTTCCGCGTATCTGCCAACAGCCAATGGAACATATTTCCGTCATACCACTGCAGATATGACTGCGCCATTTTGTGTTCCTGAGTGATCATCTTAATGTAGTTATCTGCATAGGCCGTCATAAAGGCGTTGTTTTCAATATCCACATAATCGAACTGTTCCTGAGAGTGCGACAATATTTCTGCAGGTCTGTTGCCTTCGGGCCTTAAATTGGGATTTGTAAGATAAAAAGTGCGAGCGAAGCTCCTGTCCACTGTCCTGGTACCAAGCCCGAAACAAATTCTTGCTACACCGTCTTCCTTTTTTATTTTGGGAGAGGGACGTCTGAAGACCTGAGAAAAGGCTGCGCCTGCCAGCTCAGGATAGTATTTATTATCTCTCATTCTTCCAACGATAGGCTGGACAAGGACTCCCATTCGCTCCCCGCCCCAAAGAATGTTGTGTTTTCTCTTGTATTCCCTCGCAACAGGGTTGTATGTTGAAGCATATACCTCTTTGACAGCGGCTTCCAGGTCTTTTCTCCTTGAAGCCCTGTCGCCGCTGTTGGAAATAAATTTTGTAGCGTACTTGCCTGCAAAAGAAAGATTAACATCATCTTCAAGTATCGATGACGAGCGGATGGACATCGGAGTATCGATCAAATCGAGGATACGTTCCAGATCTTCGTTGATACTCGGAGGCAGTTTAGCTTCCTGGCATATTCTGTGGAGCTCGGGCGCGTCGCTGTGTTCCCTCAAATCCAGCAGTCTGTCCCACAATCTATTCTGTTCCATAAATTCTTCAAAGACAGAAGTTGTTATAACGAAAGTACATTTAGGCAGAAACACCTCTTCAAGCATTCCGTTCGCCTTCAGCACCTCATAAGCAAAGCTCAGACCTTTGGCTTTTCCTCCGACCTTTCCGCTGCCTACCAACCATCCTCTTTCCCTGTAATAAGGCACCGGGTCAAAACTCTTATAATATTGTCCATATTCCATCCTTCCACCCCCGTCAAACGACATAAAACAAACTTATTTAAATTAAAATTTTGATATGATTTTCTTTATCTATTAAGATGATATACTGTGAAAGCTTCTTTTACAAGAATTTCAAAGTGGAGGAAAACAATGAAAAGACTGTTGCGCAGGGATACCTGGTCATGCGGAGTGTTTGTATTATTTGCCCTGGACAGGTTCTCAAAAATATTTGCAAACAAAATCGGCGGTTTTGAGCTGGGACCGATCTACTACTCTCTGACAGAAACTACCCAGATATTGATAAACGAATCAGCCCGCAGCAGGGCCTTCATATTGATGCCTCCTGTCATGCTGATTTTCTGGGTTTTTTACAAATGCGGTGGAATGAAACCGAAATTATGGACCATGCTGCTCCTGGCCGGAATAATATCCATGTCATACGATTTAATAATGGTGCGGGGGTTCCAATACTCTTTTTCTTTAACTACAGAAAGTAGTGTGACGATATTCAGTCTGGCAACTCTTTATCTCCTGCTGGGAACCATTGCCGGGATATTTGATATGGCTTTTGAA
>JAAZCN010000305.1 GCA_012513245.1 Synergistaceae bacterium
CAGAAAGGGATAGACATAATGCTTGAAGCAGTCAAACCCTTCCTGGCAAAAAAAGCCAGATGCGTGATAGTCGGATCCGGCAACGATCTTTACACCAGGAAGATAAAAGAGTTTCAAAAGGAAAACCCCGGCTCGGTACACACTATCCTCGAATTCAACGAAGGTAAGGCACATCTTACATACGCCGGAGGAGACATACTTCTGATGCCCTCACTCTTCGAGCCATGCGGCCTCTCTCAGCTGATAGCTTTTGCCTACGGTACTATCCCTGTTGCAAGGGCAACAGGAGGGCTTGCTGACACTGTCATAGACGCTGACGGATCATCGGACGGGACAGGCTTCCTCTTCAAGGACTTCACTTCAGAGGAACTTGAAAAGGCCTTAGAAAGGGCAGTCACGGCTAAAAAAGATACTGAAAGATGGAACAGAATTGTCAAAAATGCCATGAACTCTGATTTTTCATGGGATATCTCGGCAAAGGCCTACGCGGAGCTCTACAGAGACATCCTGACATCAGACTGATCTTTTACATAATGCAACTTTAATCTGAATGTCCGGGCAGAATATAATAAAAAATAATTGTAATTATTATAAAAAACATCTCGCTTCTATTTTTTTTAGGATATAATTGTTATGCAGTACCAGTACTTTATTTGAGATTCTTAACACCGCGTGATCTGAAAATGACTGACTTTTGTCCCCAAATGGCAAGGCATCGTTAAAAAGATTTTTAAGGAGGGGTTAAGGTGATCCATGGCAAGTACGGACGTGTTCTGGGCATGATACTGGCTGGAGGTAAGGGCGAACGACTGATGCCGCTTACAAGATACAGAGCTAAACCTGCTGTACCTTTCGCCGCAAAGTACAGGATCGTAGATTTCGCGCTTTCCAACATGGTCAACAGCGGCCTTTTTTCAATTTATTGTATGATACAGTTTAAAAGCCAGTCACTTCATGAACATATAGGAAAAGGATGGCAGTTTGGAAGTGCCCTCCGCGGACGTGACTTTTTCGTAAGTGTCGTGCCTGCCCAGATGTGGGACGGAGAACGCTGGTACGAGGGAACTGCTGACGCTATATTCCAAAACCTTCATCTGATAACACTTTTCAATGCAGACAGAATATGTATTTTCGCAGCTGACCATGTTTACAAAATGGACATCGAACAGATGCTTCAGTTCCACATGGAAAATAAAGCGGATGTAACTGTTTCCGCATACGTTGTTCCATCTTCTGAAGCAAGCCAGTTTGGCTGTATAGCAACGGATGAGACGGGACGGATAATCGACTTCGTAGAAAAACCGGCAGTACCTCCTGAGATCCCGGGGAGACCCGGCTTCAGTTTTGTCTCTATGGGAAACTATATTTTCGAGCGAGAGACACTTGAAGAATCTGTCTTTTTAGACAACGAAATAAAGGATAGTTCCCACGATTTCGGCAGGGATATAATCCCCTCCCTCTATAAATCCCAAAAAGTAATGGCCTATGATTTTTCAACAAACGTCCTCCCCGGAGGAGACAAACCCTACTGGAAAGACGTAGGGAGCATAAAGGCCTATTGGGAAGCTCAGATGGACCTTCTAAAGCACCCCTCGGAACTGAGCCTTTTCAACTCCCAGTGGCCAATAAGGACAGTCTCTTATTCGGATCCTCCGGGATTTACCTATCCCGCAGCAGACCATTCCTGTTCGGTGGACGGCTGCCTCAGGGCAGAAGCGAGCCGTGTCCTGGGAGCATATGTCAGAAAAAGCGTACTCTCCAGAAATTGCGTGATCAAGCCGGGATCTGTCGTTGAAGAATCCATAATCGGCCAAAACGTTGAGATCGGCGAAAACTGCAGGCTCAGAAGAGTTATTGTTGATGCGCACAACATCATCCCGCCGGGGACCTCTATAGGATTCGATCCTGTTGAGGACGCAAAGAGATACCATCTGGACCCAAGTTCAGGTGTAGTCGTCCTGGGCATGCCCAAGATACAACTGAGAAAAAAACTCACAATACCGGGGAGCTATGAACAGCTCTTCCGTTCATCAGATGAGACAGGTTTCTAGTTCG
>JAAZCN010000306.1 GCA_012513245.1 Synergistaceae bacterium
CATTCGACAAAAAGAGGGTTGAGCGGTGCAGCTTTGACTTCGGCTGCTGAAGCAAATGATGCAAAGCCTCCTGCCGACATAAGTATAGTAATCAGGATAAAGATGTAGACTTTTTTAATTAAGGCGGTGTGAGATAACAAACGAAACGCCCCTTTCTTTCTTAAGTTTATGATGGACATTATATACTGTTTCGTAGCCATGCAATAGTGTAATGTTTCTTTCTGAGATAGGGCTTGAGGTAAAAACAGTCTTTAGGAATAGCTTGAAAAGTCCTTACAACGTATAATATAAACTGACTATCGCATAAGGGGTGGGGATATGGCAAGGCCAGAAATACTTAAGTGTGTTTTGTGTGGAAGCGAATATAGTGCAGAGCCGGAAAGATATGTCTGTGACAAATGCGGATTGGACGGGACGCTTGATGTCCTCTATGATATTGATACAATAAAAAAGAAATTGACAAGAGCATCTCTTTCAAAGACAAAAGATATGTCGATGTGGAGATACAGAGATATCATGCCGGTCCTAGATGACGCAAATATACCGGCTCTCTCTGTCGGATGGACTCCGCTTTATGAAAATAAAAAGCTGGCTTCGAAATATGGAGTAGGAAAATTTTATATCAAGGATGACGGACGGAACCCCACTGCATCTCTTAAAGACAGGGCCAGCGCCGTCGGTGTAGCAAAAGCTGTCGAATTCGGGCAGAAGGTGATAGCCTGCGCTTCGACAGGAAATGCCGCAAGCTCGCTCTCTGGTTTTGCTGCCGTATCGGGGCTTGAAAGCTACATCTTCGTTCCAGAGAAAGCCCCTGCAGCAAAAGTGACACAGCTTCTTGTTTACGGAGCAAATGTCATTCTGGTCAAGGGAGATTATGCACAGGCCTTTGACTTAGCTACATCTGCCATAAATAAATTTGGCTGGTATAACCGAAACTGCGCGATTAATCCCTATCTCGTCGAAGGAAAGAAGACATGTGCAATGGAGATCGCAGAGCAGCTTAACTGGGATGTTCCGGACAGAGTTTTCATCTCGGTAGGGGACGGTTGCTGTATAGGAGGACTTTACAAAGGTTTTAGAGACCTCTTAGACCTAGGTCTGATTGACAGGATGCCTAAAATAACCGGAGTCCAGGCAGAGGGAGCAAGTCCTATATACAAAGCTATAAAAGAGAACTTGGCAAAAGTTATGTTCGGCGATGCTGACACCATTGCAGACAGTATTTCAGTAGGCGCACCAAGAAACTGGGCCAAGGCATTAAGGGCAATAAGGAAAAGTGACGGTACAGCAGTGACCGTTACAGAAACAGAAATACTCTCTGCCATTCCTGAACTTGCACGTGCGTCAGGAGTATTCGGAGAACCTGCGGGGGTAGCAGGTTTTGCAGGTTTCCGTAAAATGGCGCTCGCCGGAGAGATAGGTTTGGATGAAACTATTGCTGTAGTCGTGACCGGAAACGGACTCAAAGACATCGAAAGCGCAAAAAAATCTGTTGGCAGAACGATGTCATGCGCTCCAGACATAGAAGAATTCTCAAGACTCATTGCTTCTTGCTGATCTGATACAAAAGAAAATATCCTGAAGGGGGAAATATTAAGTGATAGACCTTACGGTAAATGAAAAGCAACTTAAAAACTCAGTTGAGATGGCCAAAAAGAGGAACATTCTCATACCAACATTCAAACAGATGAGGGATCCCGAGAAATACACGCCGGCAAAGATGAAGGAAAAGCTTAAAAAAACTGGACTGTGGGACGTAGATCCCGCAAATCTTTTCCGTATAACGTGGAAGAATCAACCCCAAAAATCGGGAGGTCTCTTTGGAGAAGTTAGCACTATGGAATTCCCCTCGGAATTCACTGGTGTGAAGGCGCGTGTCATAGCCCTCTGTGGCAAATGGTTTCCTACCGGCGCCCATAAGGTTGGCGCAAGCGTTGGTTGCCTTGTGCCCCGCCTTGTGACGGGACAGTTTGATCCAACATGCCAGAAGGCAGTTTGGCCCTCTACAGGTAATTACTGCCGTGGTGGTGCTTATAACTCCCAGCTCCTTGGATGCGATTCTATAGCCATCTTGCCTGAGGGCATGAGCAAGGAGCGTTTTGAATGGCTCCGCACTGTCGCGGGGGAGATAATCGCTACACCGGGAACTGAGAGCAACGTGAAGGAAATATACGATGAAGTGGCAAGGATACGCGCAACGCGCCCCGACGCCGTTATCTTCAACCAGTTTGATGAGATGGGCAATCACCTGTGGCATTATCAGGTGACGGGAAGCGCGATGGAAGAGGTTTTGAAAAAAAACATGGGACCAAAAAGTAGATATGCCGGCGTGGTAGTCACATCCGGTTCAGCCGGTACGACTGCCTGCGGAGATTACCTGAAAGAAATATTCCCCAACAGCAAAGTCGGCGTTGGAGAGGCCTTGCAGTGTCCAACTCTATACCTAAACGGTTTCGGCGAGCACCGCATCGAGGGTATAGGAGACAAACATATTCCCTGGGTACACAATGTAAAAAACACAGACCTAGTATTCGCAATAGATGACAATGACTGCATGGCAATGATACGGCTTTGCAACGAGCCTGAGGGACAAAAATATCTGCGCGGTCTCGAACTGTCTGATGAATTCATATCTCAGCTTCCTTTGATGGGTATTTCCGGAGCTGCAAACGTAGCGATGGCGATAAAGATGGCGAAATACTATGAGCTTACAGAGAATGACATAATACTTACAGTCCTGACAGACTCCACGGAGATGTACACATCCAGGCTCGAAGAAATGCGCCTTAAGCTTGGGAAATACTCCGATCTACGCGCGGCAGTTGACCATGAGAGACACGTACTTGGAG
>JAAZCN010000307.1 GCA_012513245.1 Synergistaceae bacterium
TACAAAAGGCACAAAAATCATGAACGAGAAAAACCCAAAAACTATTTATGACATGTATGGTTTTCCCAGGGAATTATATGAAATCGTATACAATACGCCGGGTTCACCCGAGACGGCTGAAGCATCAAAGGCACTGATCTCAAGAGAAACGAGCTACAATAATTCATGGGGCATTGACCACGGCACCTGGTCAGTATTGGTTCACATGTATCCTGAAAGGGACATTCCTGTATTTCAGATAAGCATAGATGCCGATGCTCCTCCTGAAACACATTACACGATAGGCCGGGAGTTAAGATCTTTAAGGGAGCAGGGAGTTCTTATATTCGGCACCGGGAATATAGTTCATAACTTAAGACTTGCTGAATGGGACAAAGTCGGAGAAGGTTTTGACTGGGCATACGAATTTGACGGGTTTGTTTATGAAAACATCATGAAAAAGGATCATGAGAAGATTTTGAAATACGAGGATCAGGGCAATCTTGCAAAGCTGGCGGTGCCGATCCCGGACCATTTTTATCCTCTTTTATATGCGCTGGGAGCATCGGATGAAGATGACAAGGTCAGCGTTTATAATAAAGCTTGCGAGCTTGGTTCAATTTCAATGACTGCTTATCTTTGGGAATGACAGTTCAATTAAATGATCATTTAGGAGGATAGTCCGGTGGAACGAAAAATCAAGAAACAGGTCAACGGGTTTAGGACACAGGACGGTGCAGGGGTGGACCTGGTCAGAGTTTTGGGACATGGGACAGTTGAGGAATACGATCCGATATTAATGCTCGATTCTTTTGACAGTACAAATCCGGATGACTATACAGCCGGGTTCCCTATGCATCCGCACAGGGGCATAGAAACGATAACCTATGTCTATCGCGGACAGATCACCCACAGGGACAGCCTTGGAAATGAAGATACTATCGCCGGGGGAGAAGTTCAATGGATGACGGCAGGTTCAGGTATTTTGCACGAGGAAAAGCTGCCTGCATCAGAAAGGCTGCTTGGCGTACAGCTGTGGCTGAATATGCCGGCGAAAGACAAGATGGCCGATCCGGCTTACAACAGCATCAAAAACGACATGATCGAGGAAATAACCCTGGACGGCGGGAAGCTGAGACTGCTCGCGGGCGAATTTGAGAACAGAAAGGGATTTACAAGCAAATATCTCCCGCTGAATTTTTATGACGTACACCTGGCCCCGGAAGCCTCTGTCCTAATAAATACAGCCATAGATCGTTCCGTAACGCTTTTTACGCTTTCAGGGGATGCCAATATCGCGGGAGAACCTGTCGCGGAAAAAACAGCGGTAAAGCTTACTCCGGGGGATCACGTCGAGATAAAGGCGGCCGATACAAATATGCAGGTGTTGTTTATTAGTTCCCTGAAGCTGGGTGAGACCATCGCCTGGGGAGGGCCGATAGTCATGAACACCGAGGAAGAACTGGAGGCTGCATTTGAGGATTTAAAAAACGGAACGTTCTTACAGAAGGGAATATCCTACAAGCATTGATGCACGCAAAGGCTTGAATAGATTTACAAAGTTAAATATGATCGGAAACATTGAATTTAATCTATTTTACATAATCCGCAAAATATTGTATAAAAGGCTATAATTTTTTTCAAATGTGTACAACGCGGCATTCCTGCAAGCAAGTATCCCCTGCGGACCAAGAGTTCTCCGACAAACTGCTGCCCCTGGCCCGAATAAGGCAATAACTGCTCTATGAGCGTTTTACAGGACGGCCGACCGGCACTATTGAGACATTTACGGCAAAGACTGATGTTATTGCGGGGGCTTTTATATGGACCTGGAGAAAGTTTATGCAGATTCTATCAGCAATGCCCAATGCGCCTTCGCCTACCATGAAGGCGTATTCGATGATGCCGGGGAAATGGTCGATTACATCTTCCTCGACGTCAATAAGGCTTTTGAGGACATCACGGGACTGAAAAAAGAAGACGTCATAGGCAAAAGATTCGTCAGAGACATCATCAGAGATGAAGAGCACGGCGTCCAATGGGTAAAGATATATGAAAGGACAGTAAAAGAAAAGGTCCCGATAGAGTTTGAAGAATATTCAAAAGAAAACAGGAAGTATTTTTCAGTCAAGGCCTTCTCGCCTGAAAATGATCGTTTTGTCTCTCTGATTATAGACAGGACGATTGAAAAAAAACTGCAGGAGATGGTGCAGTACTTTATCGACAATGTCGGCAGCGAAGCCGATTACCACAAGATCGCAGGGTTTGCGTGCGACGTCTCCGGCGCTGCGTATGCGGCTTTCAACCTGTTCGACAAAAACGGACGGGACTTCACCACCGTAGCCCTTTACGGCATAGTCGGCGATATCAAAAAGGGGCTGAAATTACTGGGATTTGACGTCGTGGGCAAGAGATGGTCCTATGATAAGTCAAAGGAAGAAAAAACACGGGAAAATGACATTACCGTCTTCAGTTCTCTCGCAGATCTCACCGAAAACGTTGTACCGCAAAAGATATCCCGTGCGATCGAAAAAACATTCGATATCGGTGAGGTCGTGGTTGCGAAGATCAGAAAAGAGGAGACCCACCTCGGGGACTTCACCCTTATGTTCAAAAAGGGAGATCACATGAAGAACCGTGATCTTTTGGCTCTTTACCTTTCCGAGCTGGGACTTTTTCTCGAAAAAAACAGACTGTCAGGTGAGCTAAAAACAAGCCGGGAGATGTTCTACACTCTTGCCGAATACGCTCCTGTAGGATTTCTCTCCTGCGACACAAAAGGATCGATCACTTACGCCAACAGGAAGCTTCTTGATCTGATGGATTCGCCCTCTTTTGAGGTTACTAAGAACCTCAACCTGCTAGATCTCGTTAACCTGAGGGAGTGCGGATTCTCAGAGCAGCTCAAAAAATGCATGGAGGATGACACCTCGATAATTTTTGAATTTGCCTATAAGAGCGTATGGAACAAGTCCAGCTGGCTCAGGGCATACTTCACCCCTGTAAAGGAAAACGATCTCATAGTCGGATCAAACATCGTACTGGACGACATTACCGAAAAGAAGAGAAGCGAACAGGAACTCCAGGAAAAAGTATTCAGAGATCCCCTGACCAGGGCATATAACCGGCGTGCGCTGGATAAGCAGCTTCCGGATAAGTTGGATCAACTGAAAGAAAAAGGGCTGATGGGCTGCATAGCACTACTGGACATCGACAATTTCAAGGATATCAACGACAAATTCGGACA
>JAAZCN010000308.1 GCA_012513245.1 Synergistaceae bacterium
ACTGTCAGGAGAGCACTGCTTTCCTGACGACGACATGCAGTTATGTCAAATGTGTAGGTCTGCCCCCTCTGATGTTCTTAGCTTCTTTACGGTGAAGATAGGAATAGTACCCGGACATTGATACTTCATACATTTTAGCCTACTTCGCTACTGCATGTTCTGGGTGCGCTTCTATAAAAGCGTATTTCACCGATGGCTTTATTTTTGATTCTTCGCGAAGTAGGCCGCTGCTTTTTTTAACATGTCTTGTTCTATCCGAAGTTCTGCAACTTCCAGACGCAAGGCCCGGTATTCTTCTTCCAAAGTAGCGTATTGCGTCTTTTCTCCCTCGGGCGTGTACCGCTTTCTCCAGCGATAGAGCATGCTCACTCCTATACCAAGATCCTCTGCTGTTTCACGAAACGTCTTGTTGCTGGCAAAACTTAATCGAACTGCGTTCTTCTTGAATTCCTCATCGAATTTCTGTCTCTTATTTGGCATGATATCAGCTCCTTTCAAACTTCTCTTCTATCTTACCAAACTGAACGAAATTCTAACACCGAAAAAGCAGATGCAAAATGCCGGTCTATTCGAGAAATGGACGATAGAAGGATTATTGGACGAACTTGATACTATCGAGTTATTTGAAGCTCCTGAACATGGTGGGTCAGACCTACGCAATTGACAAAATGCACAACTACCGTAGTGCCTCTGTTATTAACATGAGGCCGGCAAAAAACTTGATTTGGTTCAGGTCCATAGGATCCACAGATCCGAAATTCCCCGGATTTTTTCGTTGGTTCAACCACCAGGGTTAGGGATTCTCTCATGAATGAAAATAGAGAGATAAAATTCTCCACCCCTGTCTGGGGGAAAATCTTGCAATAGTGGGGATTTTAAACTTGCAAAAATATTCAAGCTGTTGACAAACGCAGAATAGCAAGTAAACTATATTAAACTTAACTTATAGGTGAAGTATATGAAAATATATTATTACCCCGAATTTAATGGAACTATACGGATATATGCCGTTGCTTCAAAAAGTGACGGTGAATGTGTTGTCTACAGCTATTTAAGTGGGCTTGCATGCAACGGCGCCGATCGTATCAGGGTAAAAATCCTACAATTAATATCAAGAATTGCAGAAGAGAAGTTGAAAAACCGCCAGAAATTTACATCGCTAAAAGGAAAAAAGAAACCGATGATATGGGAACTTAAACATAAGGGGCACAGACTTTACGGCGTTTTTCTAGATATAGATTTTCTTTTTCTGTGCTGTTCAGGAGATCATGATAAACAGAAATTTGATATAAAGGCAGCTGAAAATATTAGAGATAAATATATATTGGCCTTTTCCGAGGGGAATCTTCATATAGAGGAGAGCCTAAAAGGCTTGTATTGATAGCTTGTCTCAGTTGTTCAGATGGACCAAAGTAATAAGAATTTAATTGGAGGAATTAAGATGGCAAGGACAACCAAATTAGGAGATTTGTTGGTAAACCTGCGGAACGATCCTCTTTTTTGGGCGGAAGACGCAAAGACGGATTTTACGGAGGAAATCGTCCGACTAATGGAGGAACAGGGAGTTAGCAAGAAAGAGCTGGCACTAAGGCTAGGGACATCACAATCCTATATAACGAAAGTTTTAAACGAGAACGTGAATTTTACTATTGAATCCATGAGTAAAATTGCTCTTGCTCTTGACGGAAAAATGGAAATACAGATCATTCCTGCGACTGCTGCAAAGGAGCAAGATACCTCCAGAACTGTGTTTTATGATACTTTGCGATATGATGCTTGTTCTGAAAAAGATGAACATAGGAATTGGGAAACTTTTTCCGAAAGGAAAAGAGATACTAATACCTCAAATATTATTTCATTTCCTAGCTTAAATAAGAATTGGGATAATTATGTGATTGGAACAGGAGGGCAGGTGATATGATTAAAAGAGTAGTTGCAGAAAATCTGCCGCTTAAGATATGCAGCCGTTTTTTTGAAAAAGCCTGGGTGTCAATTATTCCCCCCGCTAAAGATATAGGTGAAGAAAACGAAGTGTTTTTGCCTGAAAGTTTTAATATCGCTTTTCACATTGGTAAGGTTAAGGAAATGTCCAAGTGCTGGGATTGTTCAGTATCGATTCAATCTCTTCCTAGAGGAGATAATAAACCGCTTACTCTTGAGTACGAAGTAGTTGCGAGCGGAAGATTTTTGAACGAAGATCCCGCAGAAGAAACAGATGATATCATTCTACGTATACATGTGACGGCATCTTCTGTTCTGATAGGCATGATACGTGAGCATATCGCAGCGGTTACTTCAGACAGCCCAATTGGAACACATTATATCCCGCCGATACAAATCGCGATGAAGGATGACCCAAAATCTAAGGAAAAAAATGCTAAAGATTCTAAGTCTAAAAGTATTAGAAAGTCAACAGTTAAAAACACCAAATAGAGATATGGAGATCAAAGAGCTCGGGAGAAAATCACGGGGCTTTTGTGACATTACTTTTCTCTAATATGGCGTCTAGTTGCTCATACGTTATAGTTCCATCTCCGAAGTTTATAGCAACCCGAAGAGGCATTACTTTTACCATATTCGCAACCATCATTTCTATAAGCAGCCTGTTCTACTGAAAATAGAAAATAGCAACAGAGGGGTCAGACCTGCACAATTGACAAGATGCACAGTTACCGTAATACCTCTGTTTCACAGTTACAGCTGCTTTCCAGGTCGGCTGAGCCATCCTTCCAGTATCACGCCATACAAAATCCCGGCTACAAAACTTACAGGATCTTGAAAACCTGTAGAGCTGTAGAAGGCAAATGAGACTAAAAGACCCAACAGGGCAC
>JAAZCN010000309.1 GCA_012513245.1 Synergistaceae bacterium
CATACGACGCAATATTAAACATACACGACCTTGTAATACACAATTATGGTCCTGAAGTATATTTTGCGACTGTGCACGCGGAAGTGGACGCTAACGAATGTTTCATAAAATCACATGGCATCATAGACTGCATCGAAAGGGACTGCGCCAGGGATCTAAATATCAATCTAGTAATACATATGGACCCGATAATCACTGATGACGAAGAGGTCAACGCTCTCAGGCAAAAGACAGAAGATATCGTTAAGTTGATAGACCCGAGGTTCAGCCTCCATGATTTTAGAATAGTCAAAAGCGAAACACATACTAACCTTATCTTTGATGTCGTTGTGCCGGCAGAGTTTGATCTCTCCGCAACTAAATTGATACATAAGATAGAAGCAGCGATAAAGGCGGAAGACCCGAATTATTACCCTGTGATAACGATAGACAAAAACTACCTTTCCATAGTCAGACCCTGAGTTTTCATAGCTTGACAAACATCAATGTCAAATGTCAGTGATGATCAATAAACCATAAATTTTAGTTGACAAAAACAACTAGAATGCTAGTATGAGTCAGTCCCTGCATACTAGGGATCCTCCGAGCCGCACCTCCTAACGATTTATTCTATGGAGACCGGCCATTGGGTTTTTCTGGAAACGGAAAAGCCTCTCGTGCTTAGAAAGGAGGAGCGGCCGCCAATTATAACTGCCGACTCCTTTCATCAAGGAGGCGGCAGTTTATTTTTCAGGGGGCAGATCATGCACCGTTCATCAAGAGAATGTTTTTTTATGCTTTTAATGGGATCCTTCCTAGTCATTTATATAGTATGGCCTTTAGCGGGATTATTCCTACGGGCTGACTGGAACCTTGTTATTTCTTCTTATAAAGACAAGGAGATAGTGGGAGCTATTTTACGCAGTTTGTGGACCGCAGCAGCTGCTACAGCCATAATAGCTCTTTTCGGAACGCCGTCGGCCTATTTTCTTGCCAGAAGAAACTTCCGGGGCAAAGCCTTTTTGGAAGCTATCATTGATGTTCCGATCATGATCCCACACACAGTAGCCGGTATAGCAGTTCTTATGGCCTTTTCACCAAAGACGGCACTGGGAGCGTCACTTATAAAAATCGGACTCTCTCCTGTAAACAGCCATCTTGGGATCATACTGGCCTGTATGTTCGTCTCTATTCCATTTTATGTCGATGCAGCGCGTGACGCGTTTTACGGAGTCTCTCCCCGTACAGAAAAAGCTGCGAGGACTCTTGGCGCCTCCTTCACTCAGGTTTTTTTCAGAATATCACTCCCGCTTGCCCGTAAAGGCATAATTTCCGGATTGATCATGAGCTGGGCGAGGGGCGTGAGCGAGTTCGGTGCGGTCGTCATAATGGCATACCATCCTATGGTAGCTCCTACACTGATCTATGACCGTTTTGCAACCTTCGGACTAAAGTATTCAACTCCCGTTGCGGTCCAGCTGATAATAGTCTGTCTTGGCATGTTCATACTCTTCAGACTGATATCTGCCGGTAAGAGGAGGGAGGACTTGAATAATGATTGAGATTGAAGATCTCTCACTTGACCTTGGAAGTTTCGCCATCCATTCACTCTCGCTGAAAGTCGATAATGGAGAATTTTTCATGGTAGTTGGACCGAGCGGTGCAGGAAAGACAATTCTGCTTGAAGCGATAGCAGGGATAAGACCCCTGTCCGGTGGAAAAATCAGGGTAGCCGGGCGGGATGTGACAGAACTCCCTCCTGAAAAAAGAAAGGTCGCCCTCGTATATCAGGATTACGCTCTCTTCCCTCACATGTCGGTCCTCCATAACATCGAGTGGGGCCTGAAATTTATCGACAAGCCCGATAAAAATAGAGTAGGGGAGCTGATAGACCTTTTCAGGCTTGCTCCTTTGCTGAATCGTTCTCCCGAAACACTTTCAGGCGGGGAACAGCAGCGGGTATCCCTGGCTCGATCTCTTGCTGTAAAACCCACACTGCTTTTGCTGGACGAGCCGCTTTCTGCCCTCGACCCCTCTTTTCGTGAAGAGCTGAGCGATTACCTTGGGGAGATCAACAAAGCCGGAATGACAATAATTATGGTTACCCATAATTTTGGAGAGGTACTCTCACTTGGCAGCCGTGTTGCTGTAATAACTGACGGCTCACTGCAGCAGACAGACGATGTCAGGACTGTTTTCCGTGAACCGGCAAACATTAAAGTCGCTGAATTCGTAGGAATGAAAAACATCATATCATGCACATTATGCGATAAAAAAGCCTTTATTGAGAACCATACTGAGATCATAGAGATGTCCGACAGCATACCTGAGAAAAAAGGCTTTCTAGGAATACGTCCCGAAGATATACGGGTCTCAAGGGTCCGTCCGCTATCCAACCAGAACACATTTCATGGAAAAACTGTATCACTCGTCCCAAGAGGGATGGTCTTTGACGTCACGGTGCAGACTGAGACAGGTTTCAGACTTACAGCAAATGTACTCTCATCAGATCTTGTTTCAAGTGACATTCGTACAGGGGAAGAATGCTGGATAAACTTCGACCCGAAGTCTATTCACGTTTTTTAATAGATCAACAAAAAAATCACGGAGGTGTATTTGTTATGTGCAACACAAAAAAGTTTCAAACATTTTTGATCCTTATTTCTGTGGTACTTCTGGTAATGGCTTTTGCAGGCGGGGCCCTGGCTGCAGAAAAGATCGCGGTATATCACGCGGGAAGCCTTTCTGCCCCAATGGCTAAGATCGAGGCCCTTTATGAAGCAGCAAATCCCGGTGTGGATGTCCTCAGGGAATCAGGCGGAAGCAATGCCCTGGCTCGCAAGATAACCGATCTTGGAGGAGCATGCGATGTGTTTCTCTCAGCTGACTACATGGTCATCGAGAAACTCCTTCGTCCTGCAGGCGCAGACTGGAACGTCACATTTGCCAGCAACGCTATCGTTCTCATGTATGGCCCTAAATCAAAATACAACAATGAGATCAATACAAAGAACTGGACAAAAGTCATGATGAGACCGGATGTCCGTTGGGGACACTCAGAACCGGACGCAGATCCCTGCGGTTACAGAAGCCTCCTGGTCCTCCAGCTGGCAGAGAAACATTATGCCGACAAGGGTCTCTATGAACGCGCAATGAAGGATCCACTAAAAGCCGTACGCCAGAAGGCTATCGAACTTGTGGCCATGGTCGAAAGCGGAGCGATGGACTACGCCTTTGAATACAAGTCGGTTGCAGTTCAGCACAATCTGAGCTATGTCGAGCTTCCTAAAGAGATAAACCTTATGGATCCTGCCAATGAAAAAGAATACGCAACAGTTTCAGTTCAATTGTCAGGAAAAGAGCCCGGCACAAAAATGACTGTAAAGGGCGAGCCTATCGTTTATGGTCTTACCATACCGAAGACAGCACCCAACAATAAAGGCGCCATGGATTTCGTGAAATTCGTTCTTGACCCCAAAGGCGG
>JAAZCN010000006.1 GCA_012513245.1 Synergistaceae bacterium
AAGGTTCACAGCACGGTGGGAACTATTTTTCATAGCTCTTGTTCCTACTTTTTTGATTTACTGGTTTAACTGGAATTCAGCATGGAAGAACGGGCTTAGACTTATAAATGAGTCATCGGGCGAAGACGTAAAATTCAACGCCTCAAAATGGGTGATAATAGTCGTAGCAGCACTTCTGGCAATAGTAAACGCATTGAATGCAATGGGTTCGTGGGGAACATTCCTCCAATTTATGAATCCGACCCCCTTTGGGGAATCTGACCCATTATTTGGTCTTGATGTGGGATTTTATGTTTTTACACTCCCATTCATAAAATATATCCAGTCCTGGCTTCAGGGAGTATTGGTCGTAACCCTTTTGGGAACTTTCACATCTTATTTTATGACACGCTCTCTTTCTCTGGACGGAACTAAATTGACGACGTCCTCAAGAGCCAGGCTGCACATGTCACTTCTTGGAGCGCTTCTTCTTCTTCTATGGGGTGCCGGATACTGGCTTGCGAGATATGATCTTCTCTTTTCTCCTACAGGGGTGGTGTTCGGGGCTGGCTACACCGATATAAACATATTGCTTCCTGCTTATAAAATACTTACCGCCGCAGCTGTAGCAGCAGCGGTCCTACTTCTTATGAATTTTTACAAGCCGATGTGGAAGATGTCCGCGATATTGATAGGGGCCCTTCTTTTACTGGGTTGGGTAGCAAGATCTTTTGTTCCGGGGCTTGTCCAGCAGTACAGAGTAAAGCCAAATGAGTACGAACTGGAAAAACCATTCCTTGATTACCATCTGGATTATACGCGCAAAGCTTTTGACCTCAATGATGTCAAAACTATCTCAGTTACACCTGAGGATGAGGTCACACCGGAAGAACTGCTGGCTGACCAGGATACGGTGAGGAACATTCGTCTGTGGGACTATGCCCCGCTTCTTAGGACATATAAACAGCTTCAGGCGATAAGAACTTACTATGATTTTAATGATGTTTACATAGACAGATACATGATAAATGGAACAAACAGGCAGGTAATGCTTTCCGTAAGAGAGCTTGATCTTTCAAAACTTCAGAACCAGACATGGGTGAATATGCATTTGGAATTTACTCATGGATACGGAGTTGTTATGAATCCTGTAAACGAAGTTGCTCCGGGAGGTCTGCCCGCCTTCTTTATAAAAGACCTGCCGCCAAGATCAACTGTTGAAATAAAACTTGACAAACCCCAGATATATTATGGATCAATGTCAATGGAGAATTCTTATGTTCTGGTCAATACTGATGTAAAAGAGTTCGACTATCCAATGGGAGACTCTAACGTAAGGAGCACGTATGAGGGTAACGGTGGTGTAGATATAGGCTCTTTCTGGAAAAAACTTCTCTTTGCACTCAGGTTCCGGGATACGGAGATCCTCTTTACAGGTGCGCTTAGACCCGAGAGCCGTGTACTTTACTACAGGAATGCTCGTGAGGCGCTTAATGAAATTACGCCCTTCCTTATCTTTGATCAGGATACCTATCCTGTCATATTCGATGGCCGAATAATATGGGTCCAGGAT
>JAAZCN010000310.1 GCA_012513245.1 Synergistaceae bacterium
ATGCAGTACCCGGGCCTCCTTTGGGAGTAAGGATGTTACTGTGGTTATTCTTTAAAATTCATACTGCCATGAAAGAATAATTTTTCGCTCAGGGTTGATATATCCCTGGCTGTCCAGCACAAATTCTTTGTCAAATATGTTGGTACAGGAGAGGACCACCTTGTAAGCGTCCCCTTTCCATGATACGGAGGCGTTCATAAGGAACATGTTGTCATTGTCGTCCTTGTATGTCCCGCTACCAATTTCTCTATCTCCATAATAATGAGCATCAAGCTCAGCTACCCAGGGACCTTTTGCATAGTTGAGCCTTCCGTTCAGATCAAGCCTTGGCATGCGTGATCTTGCCCAGGCTTTACCACCCGCTTTATCTTCAGCATCTATCCAAGAAATACCCTGAGTGTAACTCCAATTTTCTTGGAAATCGAACTTTATTTCTCCTTCTACACCCCAGGCTCTGTACTCATCAAGATTAAAGTAACCAGTACCCCAATCAAAATTAATTTTATCTTCCATGTCCATATAGAATATGCTCAAACTCCATGGGTTGGCGGCCTTTGGGTCCTTAATCCCTATGTCGTAAGTCCAGCCCTTTTCAGGTTTGAGATTGGGATTTGGTGATCCCATACTACGGATGGGACACCATATTTGATAAAAACTAGGCATGGAAAAAAAACGCCCCGCTGTGAGATACCATATTTTTCCTGTGGAACTCTCCCAATTGAGTGAAAGTCTCGGGATAAGCTCGTCTACTGTATCACCATCGTCAACGTTCCAATGTTCATATCTAAGACCTATGTCTAGAGCCAACTCTCCTACCGGCATGGACGCTTCAAAATATGGGGAAAATCCATCTCTTTTAAGATCATATGCTTTTTGATCCACCGTATCAAATAAATCCCAGTCGAAGCCGTAACCCTTGGATTCTGAACTTTCTCTACGCCATTCAAACCCCCAAACTCCTTTTAGGCCAAAGATATCTTGCTTTCGGCTAAACATCAGGCCAATAGAACTGTCTTTAAGTTCAGAACCTTCGGCATCCATTGGGTTTGGAGAGTAAGCAGAATATTTTTTTTCGTTTCTGTTGTAATAGACGCGTCCATAATTAACCTCATCAGAGTAAGAAATAGTAAAACGCTGATATTTGTTTTTCTGTGTATTGCTAGTAACATCTGAATTCCAATTGCTCTCCCAATCTGAGTCGTAATCTCCAAACGCGCCTGAAAATGACCACTTGCCCTTTTCAAGCCCTAACATAAAATCGTTTCCCCTGTAGTCAGTAGCTCTGTCGTAGGTGCCATCATCTCTTTTGCGTAAGTTTACATCAGAATTCTCCATAGTTTTGGTATACCCAAGGGTCACTTTCAAATCATCACTCAGTACGGCCGTTCCTCTGACAGATCCTCTGAACCAACCGTGACTGCCGCCTTCAAGAAGCAGCGTTCCCCCGGACTTATCTATCCCCTTTTTTGTGATAATGTTTATGACTCCGCCCGCAGCATGCGACCCATATATAGCGGAACTCGCACCCTTAACCACTTCTATCCTCTCGATAGATTCAAGGGGCACTGTCCTTAGGTCAAAGCGTGAGCCCAATGGTATGCCTGCACCGTAGCTTGAAGTTCCAAAGGGAATCCCGTCTACTAAGAGCAGGACCTCCGTTGCAAGTCCTCTGACTACGACATACTTGTCCTGCGTGGACGAAGCATTGTTTTTTAGTCCGTTTACTCCAGGCACTCTATTAAGGACGTCCTGGGTACTCAATGCCCCGCTCATTTCTATTTCTTCCCTGGTTATAACATAGGCAGGGGCAGGGACTTCTGATATATCCTCGGCCAGACGGGAACCGGTCACTTCGACTCTGGCTATCTCGTGGACCTCTTCTTTTTTATCTTCGCTTACGGCTGTCGCTGCACTATCTGATACCTGCTCCGTCGCAGCAAAAACC
>JAAZCN010000311.1 GCA_012513245.1 Synergistaceae bacterium
CGCAGAAGCAGTCTGGCATCTTCTACACTGTCGTTTACTCCGCCAAAGAGCGCATATTCTATCGTGATCCGGTTGCCCGTCATTTTCTGATATTCCTGCATGGCCTTCTTCAGTTCATCAAGCGGGAATGTCTCGTTTACCGGCATGAGAATGCCTCTCAATTTATCGTCAGCTGTATGCAGGGATACTGCAAGACGAACTCCCAGGCCCGATTCTGCGAGTTCGCGAATACCGGGCACTATCCCGGAAGTTGAGATCGCTATGTGCCTGATACCAAGATTTCTCATTTTCGGGTCGTTGAGCATCCTGATCGATTTCAGCACAGCCTCTGTATTAAGGAAGGGCTCTCCCATCCCCATGTAGACTGCGTTGTTAATATCTCGTCCTGCAGCTTTCTCCATAGCAAGGAACTGGCCTGCGATCTCTCCCGCAGAAAGATTCCTTACATATCCTGAAAGTCCCGTCGCACAGAACGTACAGCCAAGCGGGCATCCCACCTGAGTGGAAATACAGGCCGTCAGCCTCTCTCCATGCCTCATCAGGACAGATTCGACGCTTTGTCCGTCCTTCATCTGCCATAGGTATTTTCTTGTTCCGTCAAGTGATGAGCGTTGTTCCTTTATCAGCAGAGGACCCCCAAAATCTATCCTGGGCTCGAGTAGATCCCTGAGAGGTTTTGAGAGATTGGTCATCTCAGCAACATCAAAGACCCCCTTCTGCCAGAGCCACTGACAAATCTGGTCCGCTCGGAACCGGGGCTCTCCAAACTCTTCATCAAGGATCCGCGTCCATTCACTGTTATCTAAATCTAAAGCATAAAATTTATCTGTCATTAGTTTACCCAGGGCTCAGCAAGGTCGGGATAGAGAGGAAACTCTCCTGTTAGAGCGGCCATGCTAGCCTTAACTTCTTTCTTTATCAGATTGTTTTCAGGATTTGAAAGGACCCTTTCGATAGCATCAGCAATTTTATCCATCTCGGGCTCTTTCATTCCTCTGGTCGTTATAGCGGCTGTTCCAAGCCTTACTCCACTTGTAACCATTGGTTTGGCAGGGTCAAATGGTATCATGTTTTTGTTGGAGGTGATGCCTACTTCTCCAAGAAGAACCTCTCCCTCTTTGCCTGTCACGTTTCTAGAACGTACGTCAAGCAGTATGAGGTGGTTATCGGTACCTCCGGAGACAAGGCGGAAGCCTCTGTCTGTAAGTGCTTTTGCAAGAGCTGAGGCATTGCTTACCACCTGGGATGAGTATTTTTTGAACTCTTCAGTACCTGCGATCATGAATGTGACTGCTTTTCCTGCTATCGATTGCACCAAAGGCCCGCCCTGTATCCCCGGGAATACTGTCCTGTCAAGGGTCTGGGCATACTCTTTTTTACAGAGTACAAAAGCCCCGCGTGTACCTCTGAGTGTTTTGTGCGAGGTAGAGCTGACATAATCAGAATACGGCACCGGGTTCGGATGCACACCACCGGCTATAAGCCCCGCTATGTGGGCCATGTCTACAAGAAGCACTGCCC
>JAAZCN010000312.1 GCA_012513245.1 Synergistaceae bacterium
CATCATCCGGTATTACTGGCCAGCGTATTTTGTAAAAAGCTTAGCCTGCCTTTATTGTAGCAAGAAATTCGCGATTATTCACCGTATTGCGTAATTTATCCAAAATAAGATTCATAACTTCTGCTTCATCCATGTTGGTTATCTTTCTTCTTAGTGCCCAAATACGCTGGAGGTCGTCTTCAGAAACCATCAGCTCTTCTTTTCTTGTGCCTGATCTAGTTATGTCCAGAGCCGGGAATATGCGCTGTTCTGAGATCTTTCGTGATAAATGGACTTCCATGTTTCCTGTTCCTTTGAATTCTTCGAATATGACATCATCCATCCTGCTACCTGTTTCAACAAGTGCCGTTCCTATTATAGTGAGGCTTCCGCCAAACTCAATGTTTCTTGCGGCTCCGAAGAATTTTTTGGGGAAATAGAGAGCAGCCGGATCCATACCACCGGAAAGTGTCCTTCCCGAAGGCGGAACGATCAAGGTTGATGCCCTTGCCAGCCTGGTTATTGAATCAAGCAGCAGAACAACATCTTTAGATACTTCGACCAGCCTTTTTGCTTTTTCAAGCGCAAGGGCTGCCACACGCATATGCTCTTCTGCCGGCCTGTCGAAGGTGGAGGCAATTATCTCTCCATCAACAGAACGTGCCATGTCCGTTACTTCTTCCGGTCTTTCGTCTATTAGAAGTACCATAAGGATCACTTCAGGATGGTTAGTTGTGATAGCATTCGCGATATTTTTCAGGAGAGTTGTTTTTCCTGCTTTTGGAGGAGAGACGATGAGAGCTCTCTGTCCTTTGCCTATTGGGGCAAAAAGGTCTACCATCCTGGTAGAAACTATTTTTCTGTCTGTCTCCAGATTTAATTTTTCATCAGGGAATATTGGAGTGAGAGATTCAAACTGAGGCCTTTTTCTTGCAGCTTCCGGATCGGTAAAATTGACATTTTCTACTCTCAGCAGTGCTTCATAATGTTCCTGTTCTTTGGGCGGACGAATTATTCCCCAGACTACATCTCCATTCCTCAGTCCAAATCTACGGATCTGTGAGGCAGAGACATATATATCATTGCTGCTTGGGAGAAGTCCGGACGGTCTTAGGAAACCATATCCTTCTGACAGGCACTCAAGTGTGCCTCCGTTGAATCTGTATCCCATCGTTTCAGCCTGAGTCTTGAGTATATCAACTATTAGATCGTCTTTACGCCTGGCAGATATGGAAGTTACGCCTATTTCTTTTGCGATCTTTCTCAATTCAGCCAGAGTCTGCTGTGCCAGGAAATTAAACCCCAATTTTGGATGGGTATGCTTCTGCTGTTTGACATAACCATTGTTATTTTCGTTATGTTCTTTCTCTGCCTCTGGAACTACAGTGGATGCTACCTCAGGTACAACTTCAGGAGGCGAGGTTTCCTTCACGGTTTCATCAGCAACTGCAGCAGATGCCACCTCATTAACAGATTCAGCTGAAACAGCATTGTTTTCAGTTTCATTCAGCCGGATCGGTTTTTTTTCTTTTTTTGCGGTGGAAGAACTTTTGGTCCTTGTTGTTTTCTTCTTTGGTTCTTCTGTGGTTTCAATTTTTTTCCTTGGCAACTTATCTGACCTCCCGGTCTAGTGTCATTTTCTTCTAACTATTTCGAACTCGATGTCCGACCATACTTTTGCAGGCGTGGAAACATTGACTCTGTACGACCCTACAGGAAGAGGCGTCCCCTCTTCCCTTAAAAGATAAAAAGTTCTTACTCCATCTTTAGTCATAAGCTTAAGTGGTTCCGAAAGTACCAGCTCATTGCCGTAATACCACGAAACTTCCAAATGGCTGCCTTCACTTGCGGAAGAATACTTCAGCCATAAACAGATCTGACTTGGACCGTAGGGGATGCTGTTGCTGATCAGCAGTGGCTCGCGGTTATCTCCCAGTTCCTGACAGATCACTGCTTCTTCGACCTTAAAGAAACTTGAGAACGGACCGACTTTTAAGCTCCATGCCACCAGCAAAAGCAGGAGAACTACACTGAAACCGAGAAGGACAAGCGGTCTCTTCGCTGACTTATCCATATTGATGCTTTTCATACAGGACCACCAATCTCTAACCTGGTATTTTACCATGAGTACGTAGAAAAACAAAAATCAAGAAATGTTCTTATGCCATATTTCGTATAATTCTGAAATAATGGCTTCGAGAACTTCGATTTTAAAACCGTCCACAGTAAGTTCTGATTTTTTGCTTATACCGTCCACTGCTTTTTCCCTTATAAGGGCTTCAAGCATGGACCGTTCATCGTTTATACACGGACCGCACCATTCTCCCCAGATGTATGAAAGTGCTGCACTAAGAGCATAACAGCCCCAGTTGCTGACATCTACGGGTATGGCTACATCTGTACGTATTACTGAAAGACACTTCCTGAAGTCAGGTCTGATCTCAAATATTTCGGAGATAAAGTTGCCCATTCCGACTTCATTTCCTCCGTCACCTATCCCGACAGTGAAAATATTTTTTCGTGAACATAGGACTGATATCCAGTCCAGTGAAGGTGTCCAGGCAGAAATATCTTCGTTTCTCATATTGTAAAATTTGCCGTCAGCCGCCCGTCCCAGACGTTCAGTAAATATGACGGCATCAGGAGAAAAAGAATCAAGTTTATCAAAATGGTCAAATACTTTGACTTTATCTTCAGGAAAACCAGCCGCAGTAGCACATGCCTTCATTGCAACAACGCAAAGGTCATCTGTCCAAATTTCGGTCTCAGCACCATGTTTCCAAAACGCCCTTGCCAGAACAACTGCTCCTCCGGGGCCATCGGTTTCAGGCGCTCCTGAAGAGGGAACAAAAAAGCCGGAAACGACAGCGACTCGTGAAGCATCGGCCAGAACTTCAGAGGCTTTTTGCCAGTATAGGCTGTCACATAGACTCGATATACCTCTGTTGCCTTTGTTTGAAGCAACAGTATGGACAAGTTCTTCTGCAAACACTGAGGGTAATCTGAATTTTTCCATTTGAAAGTCTCTAAATGCTGAGTGTTTCAACAAGCCTGAGCATGTCAGCATCCAGGTTTCGTTTTGTTTCCCATGCAGTTTTGAGCTCGGAGGAGACGATGTTGCCGTTTATCCTACCCACCATAACACCTCTTTCACCTCTCATGAGATGTTCCACTGCAGCTGATCCAAGCCTTGAAGCAAGTACCGTATCAAAACATGACGGCGCTCCGCCTCTTTGAATGTGTCCAAGCACAACGATCCTTGGATCATAGCTGCCCTGTCCCTTTAGCTTTTCTGCAAGTTCAGAAGCTGACATTACTCCTTCTGATACGACGATAAGAGAGTGAGTTTTGCCCCTCTCTTTAGCATAACTGAGTTTTTTGCATATAGCCTTAATATCGGGAGCTATTTCCGGCAAAAGGACAAATTCAGCCCCACATGCGACACCCGTCTCCAAAGCGAGAAAACCTGAGTTTCTGCCCATGACTTCTACAATAAACATCCTGTCATGGCTGGATGCAGTGTCACGGAGTTTGCTTATGCACTCCAGAGCAGTGTTGCATGCCGTATCAAAGCCTATGGTGCAATCTGTTCCTGCCACATCATTGTCTATGGTTCCCGGTATGCCGACAACTGCTATCCCTCTGCTGTGCAGCTCGTTTGCCCCACGGAAAGACCCGTCGCCGCCAATAACGACAAGAGCATCTATATCATTTTCTTTAAGCCTTGAAGTTCCTGCATTGACTCCTTCGGGCCGTAAAAATTCCGGACATCTCGCTGTTCTCAGGATGGTTCCTCCATGGAGAAGTATCCCTCCGACAGAACTCCTGGTCATAGGGACGAAATCACCCTCAAGCAGTCCTTCGTACCCTCTCCTTATCCCTACAACATTGAGCCCGTTGTAGAGAGCGGTACGCGTTACCGCCCTTATCGCTGCATTCATGCCAGGAGAATCTCCTCCGCTTGTCAGGACACCGATCCTTTTCAACATGACTTATGCCTCCCTGTTTCACCTGATTGTACAATTTTATTTAAGATCATACTCTGTTTAGATCAATTCACTATGTGCGATGGAAAGAAACCTATATTTTTTTCCATGCAGCTTCATTTTCTTGTGAGGGGACCCTTCTTGACCAGACTAATGCAGAAGAGACCTTTCCCGCAGATTTTTCCACTGCTGATATCGCAGCCCGCAGGGTGTTTCCTGTCGTATATACATCATCGACCAACACTACGAAAAGTCCCTCAAGGCTTTTTGATGATCTCATAGAATCTATCGGCATCATATACCTTGATGCGCTGGTCTTACCGGCCTGAGGAAGGATATCATTTCTCCAGAAAAGTATTTTATCATCGGCAGGTATATTACTTACCTGAGAAATTCCCTCAGCCAAGAGTAATGACTGATTATATTCCCTCCTGCCGGATCTATGTAAAGGCACCGGTATAAGGATGTCTGCCTCTATTTCATTAAAGGTTTCACCCAGGAGTCTGCCCATTGGTATCCCTAAAGAACTTGCGTTTTTGTATTTCAGATCCAGCAAAAGTTCACGAGAGATGCCTTCGTGAAGCGAAAGCGCATAACAAGGGATAGGGTCGCTGCAGCACTCAAGACCGTAAGGGGCACCGCATTTAGCACAAAAGGCAGGCAGTGGAGAAATAACTGACCGCATGCAGCTGTCACAGCACGATACCCCGACCCTGCCGCAGACCGGACATGTTTCAGGCCATAAAAAATGAAAAAGAGAATGTGCGAGATCATCAGTCAAAGATTTAAAAAATGAACACCGCGAGGATGTCGAAGTTATGTCTTTTCGGTGATCCTGCGGTGTTCTGATAAACAAATCCTGCCCTATACAGCAGCTGCTTTTTTGAGTATATCTGTTTTGTCAGTACGTTCCCAAGTTGGGATGGGGGCAAGATCTATGCGACCCATGTGACCATAGGAAGCTAATCTTTTATAACAAGGTTTGCGCAGTTCAAGATCCCTTATTATTGCCGCCGGGCGGAAATCAAAGTGCTCTCTTATAAGCTCTGTGATCTTCTCGTCAGAGATAGTCCCTGTGCCAAAAGTCTCTACCATTATCGAGACAGGCTTAGCTACACCTATTGCATAGGCTACCTGTATCTGACAGACCGCGGCAAGTCCCGCAGCTACAATATTTTTAGCTACATAACGAGCCATGTAGGCTCCTGATCTGTCGACCTTGGTCGGATCTTTCCCCGAGAAGGCCCCTCCGCCATGGGGAACAGCGCCCCCATATGTATCAACAATTATCTTTCTTCCCGTAAGGCCGCTGTCTGCCAGGGGTCCTCCCAGGACAAAGCGCCCTGTAGGATTGATAAGTATCCTTGGCTTCTTTTCTATTAAGGATCCGGGAATGACCGGAGCTATCACATATTTTTCCACGTCTTCAGCTATCTGCAGCTGGTCTACCGCGGGATGATGCTGTGTACTTATAACTATAGTGTCGACACGCACAGGCTTCCCGTCTACATACTCTACAGTTACCTGGGCCTTGCCGTCCGGACGGAGGTAGGGGATCGTCTTGTTCTTTCTGACCTCAGCAAGTTTGCGTGTGAGTTTATGGGCGAGAGAGATAGGCATAGGCATCAGTTCCTCTGTTTCATCGCATGCATAACCGACCATCAGCCCCTGGTCTCCTGCCCCGACCTTGTCTATTTCATCTTCTGACAAGTCTCTGATCTCAAGCGCTTTGCCCACTCCCTGTTTGATGTCCGCAGATTGTTCGTCTATAGCCGTCAGTACAGCGCATGTATCCCCGTCAAAACCGTACTTTGCCCTTGTGTAGCCTACTTGCTTGACCGTATCCCTTGTTATCTTTGGAATGTCTACATAGCAGCTTGTAGTTATCTCTCCTGCTACTACGACAAGTCCGGTGCTGACGAGAGTCTCACATGCGACTCTACCCATTGGGTCTTCCTTCAGTATAGCGTCCAGTATCGCATCTGATATTTGATCTGCGAGTTTGTCAGGGTGTCCCTCTGTCACTGATTCTGACGTGATAAGATACCTCTCTTTGCTCATTTCAAACACCTCCGTTTATATTTGCAGCTGATTTCCAGCATGCCATCGTACGATTCTATTGCCAAATGTACTTTTTGAACAGAGCGGGCGATTTGCTGTTCCCATTCTGATTTTAAGAATACTCTATCGGCCTGCGCTGAAGTATCAACAGACCGTCCCTTGCTTCAAATCCAAGTTTGCACATGAAGTCTATTAGTTCGCTCGTGTAAGTCACTATAAGGGAAACCGGTTTTATAGCAGGATGGTTGAGGGCGTAAACAAGAAGGCTTGAGCCCAGGCCTTTTCCCTGATGGTCAGGGTGGACAAGGATATCCCAGAGAGATCCCCTGAAAACAAAATCTGTTAGGATCCGGCAAAAAGCCACCAGTTTGCCGTTATATCTGACAGAAAAACACATGCTTGTTCCTTGAAGCATCTTTTCGATCTGTTCAAGAGAACGGCTCCTGCCCCAGCGTGTAAACCTGTATAGATCCTGAAGTTCTTCCGGAGTTATCGCTAACTTGCTGTCGTAATAATAATAGCCCGGACAGACATTATGGTTGTTTTCAAAATTTTGTTTCATCTGGATCATCCTCTGTTTCTTCTTCATGATATCCGCAGACTTCGCCATTTTCCTCGCAGGAGTCAGACTTATCTTGTACGTGAGCAGCAAGCGCAAGGCCTCCGATGATCTTTCGAAGATCTCCGCGTCTGGCATCCTTGCTTATGGTCAACTCCATAACCTGCCCGGCACCACACTTTGAGCAGGTCCAAACCGCCCGGGCAATTCCGTCAGGATCTGGTGACCCAGCGAGGACTTTAACTTCACCGCATTTCTGACAAGCAACAATAAGCATATGATAGACCTCTCTTCTTCAGGCCCGACAGGACCTGGACAAACGCTATAAACCTACGGGTTTCAGAAAAGGTTATCCTGCAGGCAGTTATAATTAATTGGGCTGACATAAATAATGACTGTTCAATTTATCTTGAATCTTATCTTGACAGGACCTTCAGTATAGATGTCTTTAGCAGCAAAAATCCTGAGAATAACATCAGAGTTCTTCTTATTTATGTCTTCCATGATCTGCATAAACTCAGCTGTATCTATTGAGCCGACATTACCGCTCAAAGGATCCCTGAGAACTCCTTCTTTGGCTGCCCTTGAATTAACATCCCGCAGCATTAGAAACAAAGTCTCTTCAACGTCTTCCCTTGAGGCTTCTTTTTTAATATTTCTCTCTCCAAGAATATCCCCGGAAGTAAATATCAACTTTGTACTGTACGTTTCTAATTCCGCCATTACCGGTTCTCCCTCGACAGCGTTGGTAAGTGCTGTGAGCCTCAAGAGGTAACGCCCCGGAGTTTTAGAAAGGAGAGATCTTGCCCTATCTATTGAACTTTCATCGACTAAAGGTCTTTTAACAGACTCAGGCTTGGTTCCAAAACGATAAGCGAGGAGCGCCTGAGTCTCTTCTATAAGTCTTTCAAGGACCTGATCTACCTGGTGGGGAGTAGATTCCGGTCCGTTTATTACTCCCTGCGCCAGTTTCTCTCCTGTCAAAGCTGCGATCCTGCCTTCTCTCAGACGCTGGATATCTGCTTTAAGTTTTCCAGCTTCTTGCTTAAGGAAGGCAACAGAGGCTTCAAGTTTTTGGCTTTCTTGCTCCAAAATAACTTTTTCTTCTAAAAGTACCTTCTGTTCTTTTTCTGTTTTTTCTTTTATTTTTGTCATTTCCTGTAATTCGGACCTGGCTTCCTTAAAGCTTGTGGTGCCTTTTTCAAGCTTCTTCTCAAGTGTCTGAAGTTCTTCCTGCTTTTCTATAACGTCTCCCTTGCTCCTGAACAGCTCAACTTCCATACCCTGAAGGTTGGTCCTGTTTTCCTGAAGTTCTGCAGTTAGGACCGTGATCTGGTTTTGCACATAGTTCATGCTGAAAAGTGCCGTCCTTACAGTTTCAGAGGCTACACTTATGACAAATAGGGTAAACAACGCAATGCCAATACCTGTAATTACAGAAATTATCCTTGATGTATATTTAGGGCGAAGTTTTAAGAAAGTCACCCGTTTCTTGCCAAGCTTCATTCCAATTATGTCACCGGCCCATGCAACAATACCACTGACGACCGCCAGTGTCCCAAGGAGACTCCAATTCATTTCTCTGAAGAGTTCAAACAAGGACTTCTCTCCCTCAGGTCATGATCTGTAAAACGCTTATAAAACTATCACAATTAATGACATTATAGCAGGATAATATTACCTGTTCTTAAAAAAACATTAGAAAACATAAAAATATTGTAAGTCAGTGTGCCCGGCAGGGCCACCTAAAATAAAATGGTCCGGCACGCCGGACCATTCTCATTCAAAACAAATCTGTCTGGTCTGTTTATTACTTCTTAAAAACAGCCTTTGCTGCCTTGCGTGATACCTCGATACCTTTTTCAAGGTCTGCGATCGGTACGTTAAGGGCCGGGCGGAAACGGACTGTATTTGCGCCGCAACCCAAGATAAGCATGTGGTTCGCGTGACATTCCTTGAGGAACTTGTCACGAAGCTCGGGTGAGCAGATGTCGTATGCACACATAAGTCCTTTGCCTCTGACATTCCTTATAAATTCAGGGAATTCTGCCTGAAGTTCATGGAGCCCTTTGAGAAGTGCGGGGCCTGCTACATTGCTTACATAGTCAAGAACTTTCTCTTCGCGATAGATCTCAAGGTACTTAGCTGAACGTACCATGTCTACCGTGTTGCCGCCCCATGTTGAATTGATACGGCTTGAAACAGTAAAGCAGTTTTTCTCAACTTCATCTACTCTCGGGCCTGCTACAAGTCCGCATATCTGAGCTTTCTTACCAAAAGCGAAAATATCGGGTTTTACAGGCGTGTGGTGCTCCCACGCCCACATCTTGCCCGTAATACCCATGCCGCACTGTACTTCGTCAAAAATCAGCATAATATCTGACTCATCACAAATGTTACGCACCTGCTGAAAGTACTCTGTGCGGAAGTGGTTGTCTCCGCCTTCGCCCTGGACCGTCTCAGCGATGAAAGCTGCGATGCCATTCGGATCGTCGGCTATGGCCTGTTTGATCTGTTTCAGTGACTGCGCTTCAAGCCACTCCACTCCTCCGATGTGATCTTCAAGCGGGAATGTGACCTTGGGGTTAAGGACCCGCGGCCATTCAGTAAATTTGGCGAAACGCTGGTGCTTATTGGGGTCATTGGTGTTCGTTACAGAAAGAGTGTATCCGCTGCGGCCGTGAAACGCTTCGTTTAGGTGCATGATCTTGGTTCCAACTTTGCCGTTATAAGCTTCGCCCTTTGTAATTTTACCGGCGGCAAGAAGTTTGCTGACTTTCCAGTCCATAGCAACCTTAAAGGTATTCTCGACAGCCAGTGTTCCGTAATCGATGAAGAATGTATGGTTGTATCCTTTAGGAACAGCAACCTCTCCGAACATTTTCACAAATTCAGCCATTTCCTGCGTATAAACATCAGAATTTGCGACCTTGTTTATCGCAACGCGGAATATCTTTTCTTTGAATTCAGGGGATTCGAGCTTTGGGTGGTTCATTCCAAAAGGTGAAGACGCAAAGAAAGTGTAGAAGTCAAGCCAATCGACTCCGCTTACTGAATCATGAATGTGGCTGCCTTTGGATTTTTCCATATCAATAACGATATCGAAACCATCTCTGAGCATAAGGCTTTCAATTGTCTTGAAAACATCCTTGGGTGCTACCGAATATTTTGCTGTCATTTGTATTACCTCCTTATAATTTTGCACCAAATATCATAATTGGTTCATTATTATTTACGACCCGCACTACTAGTTTAATGTTACTTTTTGCTTAAAGCAAGACTGTATTTCCAGAATACAGCATACAATTCACTCCGAGAGCAACCTTGGTTTGCTGTGAGTTAAACATGTTTTAATAAAAAATCAAAAGATTTTTAAAGAATTTTAAAATTATTATTGGTTTTACATTTGAATAATGAAATATGGTACACTTGCAAGTTGCTCTATGTACCCTTGTTTATTAGTCGGATTAAATTGAACTAATAATTCTCAATGCTATTTAATTTTTATAGTTAAGCTTAAATAATATTCCGGTCAAATTTATTCGTTATAAAAAATGAATTGCCCGTCTTTATTAGTTACTTTTTTTAAAAATAATGCTCCGTTATATAAAAAATGTTTTAAGTAACCCTTCTTTATCTTCCTTTGTATCCACGCCTGGTCGCAGAATAAATGGCCCCGGTCTCTTTGAGTTTATCGATCGATTCAAGAGCTATGCCTGTTCCCAGCGCAACACACTCAGAGGCAGATTCAGCAACTACAGCGTTTATGTCTGTTTCCTCTATTATAAGCTGATCAAGCCCATTAAGGAAGGCTCCTCCGCCTGTAAGGATTATTCCTCTGTCAATTACGTCAGCTGCAAGTTCCGGAGGTGTTTTTTCCAAAACTCTCTTGATGCCGGCGATTATGGCTCCGACAGGTTCTTCTATTGCCCTTGCAACATCAGAGCTGCTTATAGTTATCTGTCTTGGAAGTCCCTGGACCAGATCACGTCCTCTGATGTCCATTGTCTTCTCCGGCGTTCTTTCTCTGCATGATCCTATTGTTTTTTTGAGATACTCGGCAGTCTGTTCTCCAATGGCCAGGTTATACTGACGTCTCATATACCTGATTATGGCTTCGTCAAATTTGTCTCCTCCGACACGAAGAGATTCAAATACGACAAGACCACCAAGAGAGACTATTGCGACATCTGTAGTTCCGCCTCCGATATCTACTATCATGTTTCCTACCGGTTCACCTACAGGCATGTTGGCTCCGATCGCAGCGGCCATAGGTTCCTCGATCAAATATGCCTCTTTCGCACCAACTTCAAGTGCGGCTTCGAGGACAGCTCGCCTCTCTACGTCGGTCGCTCCGGCAGGGACACCTATCATGACTCTGTGTCTTACGATCCTCTCTATGCCGGATGTTACCTTTTTGATGAACTCCCGCAGCATTACTTCTGTCATTGTATAGTCTGCAATTACACCGTCCCTCAGAGGACGTATCGCAACCACATTTTCAGGTGTCCTTCCGATCATGACCTTGGCATCCTCACCTACTGACAGGATCTTGCCTGAATTCTGGTCGAGAGCTACTACAGAGGGTTCCCTGAGTACGACTCCTTTTCCTTTTATGAAAACTATTACGGTTGCAGTTCCGAGATCTATTCCTATATCTTTGCTCCACAAATCAGTCAGCCTCCCAAACTATCTAGGACACCCTGCAAAGGCTCCCACTCTTGAACAACGAAATCATTTTACATCAAAGAGTTCTATCGTGGCTATTCCACAAATGCTCTCCGTAATTTATTCTCCACAAAAAAAGACCGTTGGGCGGAAAAGTCCTTCCTGCAAAGCTTTTTTCAGACCCTGGTTCAAAAAGAGTATTTATCCACTCAGGTTCTTTTTCTCCTTTAGCAACAAGCACGAGATTTCCCATTATCATCCTCACCATATTCGTCAAAAAACCACTGCCGGCGACTCTCAACCAAACGAAGGACCCACGCTTGCGCAGTTTCACTTTGTACATATTTCTGACAGGATTATCAGGAATTTTACATGTACGGCAAAAATTTGAAAAATCATGTTCACCCTCAAGAAAACGGCAGGCTTCGGAAGCAAGTCCCCAATCGTATTTATCGCCTCTTATCCAGTGAACAAATGGCGCAATATGTGGATATATAGTCTTTCCGGTCCACATAAAATAGATATATTCCCTTTTAAGAGCATTATACCTTGCATGGAAATCAGGCCTTGTTTTAGTCAGCCTCATTGCAGAGATACCTTCGGGAAGGTTGGAATTCAAAGCCATCAATAATCTGAATTCGTCCCATTCCTTTGACATGTCGAAACTGCATACCTGAGCTCTGGCGTGAACTCCTGAGTCTGTCCTGCCTGCACCTGCCACAGAAACAGGCTGCTTATTAAGCATAGAGAGGACCCTTTCAACACTCTCCTGAACAGAGAGCCTCTCAGGCTGCAGCTGCCACCCGGCGTAAAGTGCACCATTATAACTCAATTCGGCAGCATACCTGGTCATCTTCACATAAACCTATTCATATAAATCACTGCAACAGAAAAAATAATGAAGGCTGTCAAAGCTTTATTTTCAGCACTTCCCCAAGTAAGCGGATACATTCTTACTCTGCCTTTTCCGCCTCTGTAACATCTTGCTTCCATTGCGGAAGCAAGTGTGTCTGCACGTTTAAACACAAGTACAAATAGCGGTATAAGAACAGGAATATATGCTTTGCCCCTTTTTATAAGCCCCCCGCTCACAAAATCTGCCCCTCTGGAAACCTGTGCATTTATGATCCTTTCGGTCTCTTCAAAAAGTGTAGGTATAAATCTCAGAGCTATCGTCATCATCATTGCCACCTCATGAGCAGGAAACCCAAAGCGTTTCAGTGGTCCAAAACCTGCTTCCATACCGTCAGAAAGTTCGGAAGGGCTGGTAGTAAAAGTAAGTAAGGCAGTGAATAAAACCAGCAGGTATAGTCTCAGTCCCATTTGAAAAGCTGTCAAAGCCCCTTCGGCACTGGCTTTTAGAGGCCCTATAGAAAAAAGTATGGTGCTTCCGCCTGTAAAAAAGATATGAAGAAAAGATGTAAAAATTATAAGCATCAGTATTGGTTTAGCTGATTTAATCAGCGTTCTTGCAGGTATTTTTGATACTTTTGCCAAAAATATTATTAAAAATGTCCACATTGTCATAGCAGGAAAATTATCGGACATAAAAATCAAAATCATAGAAAGCACTGTAATAAAGAGCTTACAGCGCGGGTCGAGTTCATGAATAAAAGAATCGGCCGGAATATACTGACCCAGCGTAACACCTTTGATCAATGACATTTTATTTTTGCCGCCTTAAGCTGTTCTGCCAACCCATATGGGTCTGATGTTACATCTTCTATCCGGCCATTTTTTTTCAATTCGTAAGAAAGAGAAAGTATATCAGGAAGAATGAGGCCTTTGACGTTAATGTTGGACAGCATCTCCGATATCTCTGAAGGTGTGCCGTATGCGGTTACCGTCCCTTCTGAAATGATCAGCAGACTATCGCTGATATTCAATGCCAGTTCGAGGTCGTGTGTTATGTGTATCACACATACCCCTTTTTCAGACATATATCTTAAAAGGGTAATAAGTTCGCAGACTCCGTTAAAATCAAGTCCTGCGGTTGGTTCATCGAGAACCAGATAACCGGGATCTGATGCAAGCACAGAGGCTATTGCCACGCGTCTTTTCTCTCCGCCTGAGAGCATGAAAGGGTTAGATGAGGCAAAGGATGTGTCAAGTCCGATCAGATCCATTGCACCAAGAACTCTTTTTTCCAGAACATCTCCCCTCAGCCCCCAGTTATAAGGTCCAAATGAAATCTCATCCCGAACTGTTTCAGCAAATATCTGCTGTTCCGGATACTGGAATACAAGACCAACTGACTGACGGATCTTCCTTAAGTTTTCGGTGTTTCCGCCGATCTTTATCCCATCAACGATCACTTCACCGGACTGAGGGACCATAAGACCATTTAAATGCATTGCCAGTGTAGATTTCCCGCTGCCGGTATGGCCGACTATCGAAAGGATCTCACCCCTCTTTGCGTCAAATGAAACATTTTGAAGTGCTTTCGCTTCTGTAGGCAAACCGGGATTATAGGTAAAACTTAGATCTTTTACGGTAAGAGGCATAGTTTTTCCCTGATCTCCCTTATTTCGGTCTTTGTCGATCCGGGTATAATACCGCTCTTTACAAGCTCTTCTTTGAGAACAGCAAGAGGCGGTTTAGCAAACCCCATTTCCTTTAGATCATCCTCAGATGTAGATAAAAAATCTTCTGTTTTCCCCTGCCAGGATATTTGACCATCCGTTATGACAACTGTTCTGTCTGAGTTAAGTATCTCATCAAGCCTATGCGTTACCTGAACGATAGTACATCCGGAACTATGTTCCCGTTTGATCAGGTCCAGGAAATTTTTTCTGGACTCCGGGTCCAGCATAGACATTGCTTCATCTAGCAGGAGCGCTCCGGGCCTTATGGCAAGGACTCCCGCAAGTGCAAGCCTTTGCTTTTGACCGCCTGAGAGGGAAGAGACTGCATGTTTTCTTTTTTCCCAAAGGCCGACTCCAACAAGAGCCTCTTTCACCCTGTTTATTATCTCATCAGAGGACAGCCCAAGATTTTCAGGCCCGAAAGCTGTGTCTTCTTCAACTACTGAAGCGACTATCTGATCTTCCGGATTTTGGAATACTATAGAGACTTTTGACCTTATCATCTCAATTGCCCTTGCCTCTTTTGTATTTAACCCGTCAACAAAACAACGGCCCTGCGATGGTAGCAGCAGGGCATTAAACAATTTTAGCAAAGTAGATTTCCCTGACCCGTTAGGCCCGAGGAGTGCAACCCACTCGCCGGCGCGAATTTCCAGATCTATGCCTTTTAGGGCTTTTTTTTCAATATCCGGGTACCGGAACTCCGCGCCATCGAGATAAAGTGTCGTGCCTGAACTCATTAAATTATTCGACCAGCTGTATAACCGCCATCTCGGAAGCATCACCGACACGGGCGCCAAGTTTTACGATCCTTGTATAGCCACCTTTGCGGTCAGCATATTTCGGTCCAAGTTCATTGAAAAGCTTTGTTACAGCCTCTTTATGCGGTAAGCGTGCCACGACAAGACGACGGTCATTGAGGTTGCCTGATCTAGCCTTTGTAATAAGCTTCTCGGCTACTCTGCGAACTTCCTTTGCCTTGGTCGTTGTAGTCACAATGCTGCCCTCAATGAAGAGACTGGCTGCCATATTCCCGAGCATGGCCCACCTATGGGAACTGCAGCGTCCCAACCGCCTTGTTGATACGCGGTGTCTCATTTAATTTTCCTCCTTTTGTTTCTCTTCATTATTCGTTTTGGCGATATCGTCCAAAGGTGAGCTGATGTCACCGCTTAGATTCAAATCGAATTTTGAAAGTTTCTCTTCTATTTCTCTGAGCGATATCTTGCCCAGGTTACGTATTTTAAGAAGGTCTTCCCTCGTTCTTGAAACCAGTTCACCTATAACATGAACTCCGCCGCGAAGAAGACAATTCTCACTGCGAACAGAAAGTTCAAGATCGCGGACCGGTCTTGAGTATATAGAATTCTCACCCATAGGGAAGCCTGTAATTACAGCCTGTTTCTCGAAACCCGGGACACCGGAGAGGGCCATTGTATTTTCCTCGCCTTTTATTATCTCTTCAAGTGCGCTGCTGCCCGGGCCTGCCAGTGAATCCACTATTGAAGAATAGTATCCCTTGAGGACTCTGCTGGCCTGTATAACAGCCGACTCAGGAGAAACTACTCCATTTGTCCATATTTCAAGTGTAAGGCTGTCATAGTCTGTTCTCTGTCCCATCCGCTTGTCCTGGATGTCATACCTTACTCTTTTTACCGGCGAATAAAGCACATCTGTCTGAAGAGCATCGACGGGCATATAAGAGGCACGCGGACGATCGATCGGCAAGTATCCTGTCCCTGTACCTACATAAAGGTCCATGATCAGAGTGGAACCCTCTTCAAGTGTGCAAATATATGCATCAGGATCGGGAAATTCCACTTCGCTGTCCGGTTCAATATCTGCAGCTGTGATCACTTTGGGGCCCTTTACTTCAAGCCTGAGTGTAGTTACAGCTGAAGAGTGACAGCGTACCGGTATATGTTTAAGGTTTATCAGAAGCTCAATGACATCTTCTTTTACACCCGGTACGGTACTGAACTCGTGGAGAACCCCCTCAATACGTACAGCAACAATAGCAGCACCACTGATAGAAGAGAGCAGAACTCTGCGAAGCGAGTTGCCCAGAGTTACCCCATAGCCAATTTCTAATGGCTCAATGGTGATTTTGCCGTATGACGGGGTGGATTCCTGTACTATGATCTCATGGCGATCATGCTCCATATTCTCCCCCACCTTTCGTTTCCCTAACGGGCATAGAATTCAACAACGAGCTGTTCGTTTACAGGTACTTCAATCTGCTCGC
>JAAZCN010000313.1 GCA_012513245.1 Synergistaceae bacterium
GGATCTCTTTTTCATCACTCAGTCTGTCTGTCAGGTATCCAAAAAGAAAAGTCGGTGCGCTGAAGAAAGCCAACCTTTTGTCTGAAGAACACCATGGTTCCGCAACATAAGCAGCATAATTCACAGTATCTTCGAGATCTTCATCTATCTCGTCCTCAGGCTCAGGGAACTCCCAGATATTGAGGACAAAGAATGGGACCTCGGGGTCAAGAGATATAGCGTAGTTTACAGCGTCACGTATCTCACCGGGGTCTGCTTCAGTTTCGATCAATGCTATAGCACGGGCGTGTTCGCCAACAACAGATTCAAGCGGGTCGCTCTCGAGCGTATCGAAAATTTGTCTGTACATCTCAAGATCGAGCATACAGCGGTAAAGGAGAGTGCGGCTGGGATAGAAGCCTTCGTCATCAAAGTTCGCAAATTCTATTGCGACTTCCAGTGCTTCTTCTATCTCCTGCTCGGCGAGCAGAGAATAGCCAAGGTTCATCATTATTGTGCAGTATGCCTGTGCGTCTAGGTCTTTTTCAATGTTGGGAGGTGTATCTTTTTCAGATATTATCATCCTTATTCCTGACAGAGCCTCTCTAAGCATGTCAAGATTTTCGACGCAGCCCTCATAATCCATTATTTCCCAAGCAGCAAGCTTGCCGTAAGGGCTTTCAGGATCTATTTCCAGTATCTCTCTGGCTATTTCAGAAATTTCCTCATCGGTCTTCGCTGTGTCAAGCATTTCAATAAGTTTTTCGATATTCATTATCTATTCTCCTTTTTTGTTTTCTATTGATCTGTCATATCTTTGATATTACCATCATTATCATACCGCCCGGCTGAAGTTTTAGCATGCACCTGTAACCTTTTACAGTTCTGCTCCTCTGGACTCCGTCAAGCATGTTGCCATATATTCCGATAGACCTTAAAGTACTCTCTGCTTCAGAGTCAGATATATCTCTGTCTAAGGAGAATATCAGCTGTCTGCATATATTCTCAAAGCGGCTGTTTTCGTAGGATCTCGAGATAGAAGAGGATCTTTCCTCATCGACGTTTGTATCGACAAAGTACATTATGGCCACATTTAAAAGTTCTTTTTCATCTTCTGACTCTGTGAGTACGAGCATCAACTTATTGCCGCAGTCGAGAAATCTTTTGGATTTTCCCGCATCCTGGATCTCAGAAGCTATAGTGACGCTCGAAATTCCGTTTTTCACTTTTACGCAGGCATACCCCATCCTCTTTAAAAAGTAGCTCGAGCTTATGCCCATGCCTTCGGAGCAGGGAGCCTCTTTTGTAAAAAGAAGTATCAGGAACAGGGCGGTGATCAATGATATTTTTTTCAGTTTAAAGCACACTCCGGTCACATAATATTTTATCTCTGCATTATATAGCAATTTTGCCGAATCTCTTACAAGTAAATGAGGTTAAGATTATATCAGAAGTTTAGAAAGGGGTTATAAGAATTGATCGATATAAAATTTTTGAACCGCATGTTCCTTCTTTCCCTCCTGTTTTTTACTCTTATCTTTAGTTCCATAGCAAGTGCCGACGACGGTGACAGGTACATTGATGTAATTTTCTCTGATGGAATTTCAAGAGATCTGGCAGGGACAGCTATCGTTCGCGGGAAGGATCTCTGGGTGTCCGCTGAAGCACTTAGGTCCCTGGGAGTTCCATTAATGGGCGGACCGAACGGAAAGGGTTTCCTGATCGAGGTTAAAGAACCTTCCAAAGTATTTGGAATAAAGGAACTCGATAAGCTGGCAGGAAGAGCCATAACTCTCTATTTCCCTTCAATGGACAATGAGGGGACCTCTTATTTCAATGTAAAAGGTCTGGAACAATTGACAGGGATCGCAGCAGAGGAGACAAACGCAGGGCTGGAACTAAAAAAAATCACTGTCAATACTCCTTTAAACAGGAAAAAGACTGATCAGGCGTCGCTGAAAAATAAACGGATAACGCTTGTATGGGCACACATCACCAGGAATAATCCCGACCTTGGAGCGGAAGACCGTGTTGATGCACTCGATGTCATCTCTCCTACCTGGTTCAACCTTACTGACGGAAGCGGAAACATGGCGAACAGGACTTCAGCATCCTATGTTGAGGCTGCGCGCGAAAAAGGATACCGGATATGGCCCCTTGTCTCAAACGGTTTCAGTAAAGAGAACACTTCACGGTTTTTCAACGACACAACTGCCGTCAACCTCTTTATAGCAAGGCTGCTCTGTTATTCTAAGCTCTATGGTTTTGACGGTATAAACATAGATTTTGAAAATGTAGACGTTGCCGACAGGGATAAATTTGTGCGTTTCATCTCACTGCTGAGCGGCTATCTCAAAGGGCAGGGGCTTGTCAGCTCTGTAGATGTCCATGTGCCGGGCAACAGCAATTTGTCAAGAAGCCACGACAGAGCCGGTCTTTCGAAACACGTGGATTACGTAATGCTCATGGCCTATGACGAACATTGGAGAACTTGCCCGAGGGCTGGTTCTGTAGCTTCGATGCCATGGGTCGAGCGTGCTGTTCAGAAAACCATAGAGGAGGGTGTGCCTCCGGCAAAACTGATACTGGGTGTCCCTTTCTACATGAGAAAATGGGAAGAGACCCCTGCAGGCCAGGGAAAGGTGAAAGTAAAAGGCTCCACTCTCACTATGGCTGAGTCCGATTCAATAATTTCCCAGAGAGGACTCTCCCCGATATGGCTCAGTGATAAAGGGCAGTATTTCTACTCCTATCTTTCAGAGGGAAAGACCTATAAGGTATGGGTAGAAAACCGGGATTCAATCAAAACCAAGCTCTCTATCCTGGATAAGTACCGTCTTGCCGGAGTTGCAGGATGGAGAAAAGGCCATGAAACTCCCGATATCTGGGATACGATAAAAACTGCTGTCGGAAACAAGTGAGAGAGTGATACCAAGCAATCAGCAAAAAGAGGGGGGGTAAGAAACATTAGGTTTCTTAAAGCCCCCTCTTTTTATTCAAATAGTCGATAACCCAACTTTTCCATCTATTGCTGCCAACCTTAGACTACCAGCCGCTTGCGCCTCCGCCGCCTCCGCCGCCTCCAGCAAAGCCACCGCCTCCCATGCCTGAAGAGGACCCTGGGGCAGACTGAGGAGCCATGCTTTGCCCCAGGCTGCTGCCAAGGTTTGACGAGAAATCATTCAGTCCCGCGCCACTTAGGAACAAATACGGTGAAGGTCCGGAATACCATTCAGGCTTATAGCTTGCTTTTGTCAAAACGCTTTCAAATCTGTTGCCCCACGTCTTTGCAACATCAAGTGCAAGTGCGTATGGAAGCAGTTTTTCAAAGAGTTCCGGAGTCTCTTCCGGCGGGTTAAACATTTCAAGCCGTTCTTTTTCTGCTGTATCCATATAGAGTTTAAGGCCTTCTGAGTCGCTCAAAATATTGCTGCCCTTAGTGGTCCTTGAGACCATCAGTGGGCGCATTACAGCAATGACGCCCGCTGAAGCGACGAAAAGCGCAAATGTGAAGGGGGACATTCCCTCGCCGGCAATTGCTATCGAACCTACGAGAGCCACCGCAATGGCAGGAAAAGCTCTTACAAGAAATTGCTTTATATTCTGCCCGCCTGTATTTGCAGCTTTACTCAGTCTCATCCCCAGGGCAATAATAAGCAGTCCACAAACCGCTGCCATTAGAGTGTTTAAGGGATATTCACCGCTGAATGGGTAGCTTGCTGCTGCTCCAAGTCCGTATAAAGCAAGACCGGGGATCATCTTATCCGTGTTCCTTGTAAAGATGGCAGAGTTTGCTTTTCTCAGATTTCTTGCGAGGCTTCTCATTGCACTTGAAATTATGCCACTGTTGTCCTGTAACAGGGCTACGCTGTCTATGCTGCCCGGGAAAAGCTGCATCATAAGAGCTTCTTCTTCCGGCTGCAGTTTTTCCGGTTCGGTATCTTTCTCATAAAGTACAAAGTGTCCCTTGCCCTTCCCAAAGAAGGTCCCTTTTCCTTCAACTTCCTGGATCTTGATGGCACCCTTAACAGCCAGTCCGATTATTGCAGCAGTAAAGCCTGTCTGATCGAGCCGCATATCCCTTACATACCTCAGGAATGCAGGTGATGCACCATCGGGCGCGTAGAAAAGTGGGATCACTGTCTTTTTATCCGGGTCCTTTCCCCACTTCCTCCAAGCGAACCAGAACCATCCGGAGATCAACGCAAAAGTTGCTGCCGCGATCCCTCCTTGAGCTTTTTCGTTGTCTTTGGCCGGAGGCGGCGGTGGAGTGACCAGCCCTTTAGGCCAGGTGTAGACAACAGTTAAGACCTCTCCCGGCTGGAGCGTCCCTGTTGTTTGGACGCTTCCTGAATCCAGACGTGCTCTGCTGTTATCACCTTTTGTGCCTTGCTGGCCGACATACCACTCTATCGTGTTAAATCCTTCTCCGAAACTCTTTCCCGGAAGCGCGACTCTGCACGAGGCTTCAAGCACAGGAAAAGAAAAGTCTTTTCCTGTAACGTTCCAGTAGAGTTCATCGTGGTCATCAAAAAAACCTATGTGTCTTTCGACTTGATATCTTATCAAGAAGGTGTGGAGTCCCTTTGGTATGATCTTATTTGCGTCACCGATCTTTACATTGACGTTTATCCCAGATCTTACCGAGCTCCATGAGACATCTTGACCGTCCAGCTTGATGTCAATTATCTCTAATCCGAGTTCTATGGAATTGCCCTCTCCGTCCCTGTATTCGACAGGAAGTGATCGTATTATGCCTCTGTTGATCTCGATATTTTCTACATTGACTAAAATTTCTTCTGTTACTTCGACAGAGCTGTTTTCATTAATTACTAAGTCAGCATGGAATCTGTTGAATGTTTCCATTGCCTCAGCAAACTGAGCTGCTGATAAGATGACAAAAACAGCCGCACATAACAGAGCAGTTTTTATAAAAAGAACGTCTCTCCTGATCCTCATCTTTCCCCTCCCACCAAATATCACAATATGGTGCTTAAAATGAAACTTTCGGATTTTCTCTTGCGTCATTCTCCGCTTCAAAGAATGGTGCTTCTTTAAAACCGAACTGCCTTGCGATCAAAACAGCAGGAAAACGCTGGATGGTCGTATTCAGATTTCTTACGGTCCCGTTGTAGTAACGCCTGGACATCTGTATTTCATCCTCTATCGTTCCCAGCTGCTGCTGAAGGTCAAGAAAATTCGTGTTTGCCTTCAGGTCGGGATAGTTTTCTGCTACAGCAAACAGTGTCCGCAGCGTTCCGGTCAAGGCGTTTTCTGCCTGCAGCCTTGCTTCAGGATCATTTCCTGCGTTCATTACCGCTGCACGGGCGTTTGTTACACCATGAAGGGTCTCCTTTTCGTGTGAAGCGTATCCCTTAACAGTCTCAATTATATTTGGTATCAGGTCCGAACGTCTTTTAAGCTGTACGTCGATACCGCTCCATCCCTCTTTCATCAAATTACGAAGCTTTACCAGACCGTTGTAAGTGGTCATGAGCCATATTGCTAAAACTGCGACTGCTGCCAGTAAAAATATCATCATAATAAATCTCCTCCTGTTGGTTTGATCCGTGTAAATTATACCTTCTTTATAGCAGCTCTGTGGTATTATTTACCGGTATCACATATATTTCTTAAAAGGGTGGTTGCAATGAAACTTGGTACAGCCAGAATGATAAATAAATTTTCAAAAGTTTTTCTTGCCGCTGCAGTAACGGGCCTTATTTTATTTTTTGTTGTTTACTTTAAGGGGCGCATAGAGTTTAAATATGTATCGCTTCCTGTAATGGCCTGTTTCATAGGGATCACATGGTTGGCTACCTCAAAAGCAGCGGTCATGATGCTCGAAGAAGAAAAGAAAAAGGAGGCAGGCACGAAATGATCGTAAGTCTTGAAGACCCGGCAGGGCAGCTTCGGACTGCAAAAATCGGTTTTAGTTGGACAGTCTTCTTTTTTGGTTTTTGTGTGCCTATTTTTAGAGGCGATGCGAAATGGGCTTTGATAATGTTCGCTACAAGTGTCCTCACATTATGGCTGGCAAATATTATATTTTGTTTCACATATAACAGAACATACATAAGGGATCTTTTGAGCAAAGGCTTTCGTCCCGCAGATGAAGAGTCCCGTCAGGCACTCGTCGAAAAAGGATTCATATCAGGCTGATATAAATATTTCCGGCAGTTCTCAGTGCTTTGCAAGCTCAGCCATCGCACTGAGAGTGCAGTCGATATCATCTGCAGTGTTGAAATAACCGGGTGATATCCTCAGCGCCCCTTCGGGGAACGTCCCCAACGTTCTGTGTGCAAGAGGTGCGCAGTGAAGTCCGGGTCTTGTCTCTATGCCATAAATGTCGGAAAGGTCACGGGCAAGCTTTGCGTTGTCCTTTCCCTTTATGTTGACGGAATAAACAGGAAGCCTCGGCTCGCCTGATCCGGGACCGATCATCCTGAGCCCCTCTATCTTCATAAGTCCCTCTTCAAGCATTTTGCCCAAACGGTCCTCATGTTCCCTGATTTTGTCGATGCCTTCTTTTTCTATCCACTCCACAGATGCAAGCAGACCTGCGATGCCCGGAAGGTTCGGCGTTCCTGCCTCGAACTTGTCAGGCATCTGTGACGGCTGAAACTCCTCATGGGAAATGCTTCCTGTTCCTCCTTCAAAAAGGGGAGAA
>JAAZCN010000314.1 GCA_012513245.1 Synergistaceae bacterium
CTCGTAAAAACCTGTAAAATTACCCATCGTGATGTACATTTTTGAGCCGTTAGCTCAGCTGGCAGAGCACCGGACTTTTAATCCGGGTGTCCCGGGTCCGAGTCCCGGACGGCTCACCATTTTTGCGGTCCCATCGTCCAGTGGTCTAGGACACCGCCCTTTCAAGGCGGCGACACGAGTTCGAACCTCGTTGGGACCGCCATTACTTTAGAGGCCAGCGTAGCTCAGTTGGTAGAGCAGCGCACTCGTAATGCGCAGGTCTCCGGTCCGAATCCGGACGCTGGCTCCACTCGAAAAAATACAAACCCCGGCCAACGTGACCGGGGTTTTTTATATGCTAAGCACAAAACACTGTCGAATGTTTTCCTTATCTGTTAGAATGTTTAAGGCTGGCCGGACTTAAGTCCAGCCGGGGAAGTCGGTGGCAAATCAGTGGCGAATCGGTTGGTAGTCAGTGGTTAAGGGCTGCCAGAAGAGACATCTGGCGGGAGTCGATGAATGGGGCGGGTTAGCTATAGGCAAGCGTTGGCAAGCAGTGGGCAAGCGGTTGTTTTTAAAAACGGCGGAGCAAATGCCCCAGGGATCAGTCCCGCATGCCTACTGCTGTGGCTTGAATCGTGCCACGGGAGTCGATGGCAAATCTGTTGCAAATCAATTGGGAGTCAATGGTTAGAACGTAAGGTCCACACCCTTCTCAGTCGTTACCTTATGGTTCTGAGGGAAACCAGGTCTGGGTTTTAGCTTGAAGCACTCAGTAGTAGTCTAGGTTCAGAACAGACCTGGATCCCCGCTCTCGGAGCGCACTCGACTTAGTGCGGGCACTAATGTTGTTTTAAAAGTTTCTCTGACGAGAAACAATGTCCTTCTGATCAGGTACATACGGGGATGACGGAGAAGGGCGTGGGCCTTAGTCCTACCAATTGATTCGCAACAGATTTCCCATTGATTTGCAATCGACTCCCCCACGGCACCTACCTACAGACTTGCGCGACATTGATGTCGCAAACCAAAGGAGACATAATAGTGTTAAAAAATCATAGCTCAACTTTAGACAACAAAAAGATCTCTGCTCCTGAGGCACCGGGTTTATCACTCGTTATCAGGCGAAAGATAACTTTGGTTAGGCATGGTCTCACAGAGTGGAACAAGATGTTCCGTTATCAGGGTATAACAGATGTACCTCTTTTACCTGAAGGGGAGGAACAGGCAAAAAGAGCGGCACTTAGGCTTTCTTGCGAATCTGTTGACAGGATCATATCGAGCCCGCTCGATCGCTCCATGAAGACAGCTTCTATCATTGCAGAAACGATTGGATCTAAAAGCGTAGAAGTGTGGGATGAGCTTAAAGAGGTCGACTTCGGGGATTGGGAGGGGCTTACGGTGCCCCAGATAAAGAAAAAGTTCGGAGAAGAGCTGTTCGAAAAGTGGAAAGCATCACAGGTCAATGTCACGACTTCAAACGGAGAAGATGCGGACCTGATATATAAAAGGGCCGAAACCTGTGCTGGAAAGATATTGGCCCTAAAAGATGAACATGTTGTAGTAGTTGGACACGGTGCTCTTTTCAGGACGTTGTTGCTCCCTTTGATAAATATTCCGAGAGGGAATGTATTCTGGAAGATGAAGATGGATAATTGTTCTCTTTCAGGTATAGGTATAGACAAGAAAAACAAAGCTTTCATAGTTTTTTTCAATGACACTATCCACATAAGGACAAAGATGGATTGCATTAAAGATATTCCACTGCCGTGGTAGATTTTCCAGATTAATGGTAGAATCACCATTGTAGGTATAGCTACGGAAGATTGCATAAAAAATCCGAAACGAGGATATGCCTTTGAAAAGCGATCCCGAAAAAGTAATGCCAGAGCATGACTTGAATAGACCGGAAGCAGAAAAAGACTTGTGGCTCAGGTGTGCCAACGGAGATGAGGAAGCACGGGAAGAACTGATCCTTGCACACAGGCCAATGGTCTATTGGCTTGCAAAAAAACTTAAAGTCCCTTACGGCACCTATCCCGACCTGATACAGGAAGGCATGGTCTCCCTTATCAAAGCTGTTGACCGTTTTGACGTAGAAAGAAACTACCGTTTTTCTACATATGCCTATTACAAGATAAAGGGCGGGATGATAAATTTTATCCAGCGCGTAGAAGCAAAGGCGCCGATCCCGGTTGAGGATGAGGTAATTTTTATCCATGACGCTCCGCTTAGAGGTGCTATCTCAGAAGAGGCAGACCGGACCGAATGGACACTTGATCTTGAACAGGCCATTAACAGCCTGTCCCAGAGAGAGGCAGACATAGTAAGAGCTCTGGTGATCGAAGGCAGGATGGCAAAAGAGGTAGCCGAAGAGGCAGATCTCGACATAAGCCACATTTACAGGATACGCAGAAAAGCTATTGCCAAATTACGTAAGTGGCTCAGAGCCGATGAGGCCACTTCCACCATGTAAAACGGGATAATAATAAGACATCCCTAACAGGCATGGAGGAGGAACGAGATGAAAAAGAAGATCTCAAGGATACAAAGATGGCTGGACAGACTTTCCACCGCCTGCGAGACCGGAAGGTGGGATTCTGCAATTGTGGAGGCTGACTGTCTATCTGCAGAAATACGTGAGATAAGAGAAGACCTTACTCTGAAACTTGAAAACGGTCATGCTGCAGCAGGAAGTATATTCAGCAGATCTGCAGTGACCATGAGTATTAAAAGCATCGGTATAGCACTCTTTATCGTGTTGGTTTCCACGATCCCCCTTGCAGTTGAGTCTGAAAGGCCCTGGGTGGCACAGACTGCACCCGGCCCCACCAAAAATAGTAAGCAGGAAATGCTCGCCTGGGTCACCCCTGAGGAAGATGAGCTCATCAGAACACTTAGAGCAGACCTCAGCGGCCAGAATACCGGAGTAAACCAGGCAGGCAATGTTTTCTCTGCACCTGTAAAAAAGAGGGTTTTGGCACAGATCAAAAAGGGAAATGTTGTAGTTTCGGAAATACCTTTTGTTCGTAATGCCCCCGTAAGATCGGAAGTTGGAATGAGTGCGGAGGACCTATTGGCTCTCTTGCAAATAGGGGAGAAGGCTCTGAGAGAAGATGCCCCTGCGATCAAAGTTATAAAATAGCAGCATTGCGCCGATCCATGCGTTGACATTTTTATACATTTTAGAGGAGTGGTTTTTTGTGTCTTTCCGTGCCAGGTTTTTCTCAGTTATAGTACTTGTTTTCCTTTTGATACTCACACCTGCATACGCAGCAGAAGAAAGCCTGACCTCTCCTGATGTTCAGGAAACAACAGCAGATAACGGAACAGAAAAGCTGACGGAAGAACAAAAAGTCCCTGAGCTTACAGGTCCTGTTATTCTTGACGTTAGCGTTCAGGGAAATGTTGAAGTTGTAACAGAACATATTATGAGCATAATAACTTCAAAAGTCGGAGAGCAGGTCGATGAAGAGAAGCTCAGAAAAGATGCTGAAGCTATCTTTGAGCTGGGTTTTTTTGTCGCTACTGATTATAAGGTAACAGACAAGGCGGATGGGGTGGATGTTCTATTTCTTGTGCAGGAAAATCCGGTCGTCAGCAAGATAAATTTTGAAGGCAACACGATCTATTCAAATGAAAAACTAGAAGAGATGATATTTACAAAGCCGGGCATGATCTTTAACAGGACGTTCTTTAGAAATGACCTTCAAAGGATCAAGGAAAAATATCAGGCGGATGGTTATGTAATGGCAAGTGTTGCTGATGTGCGGATCGAGGGTACTGAGATATCAGTCGTAATCGTAGAACCAAAGATAAGCCAGATAATTATCCAGGGCAACAAGATCACCAAAACACATGTAGTCCGTCGATATCTCAAGATAAAAGAGGGAGAACTTTTTAATTCCAACAAACTCCGCTTATCTCTCAGCAGGCTCCAGGGCGTAGGATTTTTCAGCGATGTCAACGTCAATTTTGAACCTGACGAAGACCCCAATGATGTGATCGTCGTCCTGACTGTTGAAGAGGGACGCACAGGAAAATTGGGGTTCAACGTTGCTTACGGTACACAGAGTGGTTTTGGTGGCGGCCTGAGCTATGAAAACACCAACATAGGCGGACGCGGTATGAAGCTCAGCGTTGGCTTCGACCTTGGCAACAGGGAAGAATACTGGTTGACCTACGAGCAGCCTTACATGGGCGGGAAAGTGACAGCCTGGAAAATAGGCGCATACAAGAGATCCTGGACTGACCTACGGTACTATATTTATGACAAGGAAAAGTTCAGGTATGACAGAGACAAAATGGGAGCCTTCTTCGGTTTTGGGCGTAAGTTCAAAGAGGATTCGATGTACAACTGGTATCTGCTCTTTGACTGGCACAAAGTTGAAAATGACCCTCTAGATTTCTCTGAAACTAAATACACAAAAAGCAATTGGAGCAATGTTGATATTGAAGGAAACAGCCCTGTAAAACAAGGTAAAACTACCCTGCTGGAAGAACTTGGCGACGGTACATACTACTCAGCAACAGCATCGGTCCGCCGACTCAATATAGATGAATACCTGCCCTATTCAAAGGGAGACGTCCAAGCTCTAAATGTGCAGTATGGACAGGCTGATGTTGAGGGAAAAGATTACAACTATCTCAAATACTGGGTTGAAGCCAAATTTTACTTCCCTGTAGGAAAATTCTTTAAGGACTTCTTTGAGACCTCTTTCGGAGGTAACGCGGACAAGCCGGTAGTATTCGCCTCAAGAATAATCGTTGGTTCTTCGTCAGGGGATGTCCCATACGAAGAAATGTATACGGTTGGCGGAGACACCACACTGCGCGGCTATGATGACGATCGTTACCACGGAGAAGAGATCCTTTTAGGCAACTTTGAACTCAGAGTCCCAATGGATAAGAATTTCTCCCTCGTAGCGTTTTATGATATTGGACGTTCATGGAGAAAAGAGGGGGACGATGCAAGTTTTGGAAGCGACATGGGCTCATCTCCCGGGTTTGGTGTAAGAGTAAATACTCCTTTAGGTAACCTTAGACTTGACTACGCCACAGGCGATGAGGGTAGATTCCACTTTGGTTTCGGAGAGCTTTTCTAAGCAAGGCAAATATCTGCTTAAATCATGGGTTGCGGCTATCTTTATAGCCGCGACCCTTCTTATGTTTACGGGCAGAGCTTTTGCATATTCTGTTGATGCAGATGGTGTGCCGGAGTGGCTTGCTCAGATAATAGAGAGAAGTATATCTGCGGTAGCAGAACGGATGCCTGAGTCACAGTCGGACGAAAACGCAGAAAAAGATATAGGAGTCAATTCAGGAAAGCTCTTTAGCGGGTACAAAGTTGATTCAGTCACTATTAGTTCAGGTGTTATAAAGATAAGCATGTCCACTGAAAAGGCTCCTGCTAAATGGAGCGTCGAAGTCCGGACACCTCCTGTCCAGGATCCCCCGCTGGAATGGCTCAAAGCAGATATTGCAGTAATAGAAAAGCCACTTAACGGACTTATCGATGGTCTTCCTGTAGAAGCTTTAAACTGGTGTGACTCCGGACTCAAAGAAGAGGTGCTTAAAATCATGGCTCCTATCCTTCCGGGCTGGAACCCAACGCTTATGGTCCATTCAGGAAAAGAAGAATTTATTATGAAGGTTGCTCTGACTCCGGAGCTTCCTCTTGTGCTTGCAGTCAACCCGACACTCACATCAAATTCACTGCCCACGTTGCTCCACGAAGACCTGAGGGAAGATCTTATGGA
>JAAZCN010000315.1 GCA_012513245.1 Synergistaceae bacterium
CCCTGTCTGCCAGTTCAGGAATTCGATTGTAGTTGGCAGTCGTAGTAAACCTTTCCCAAAATGAGCTGACGATCCATTTTCCTATCGTCATCGTAAAAGATGTTTTCTATGCAGGAGGTGCTATTTTGGAATTAGGTTGAATGAATCAATATGTGTAACATACAGGAGTTTTATAAGACTGGCTCTTTACCGCCGCGCCGGTTGGCTCTATTCTAACGCGCTAATGGCTCTAAGCCTCCGCGTGCCAGTGGTCCTATTTTGCCGCGTTTCGCAGGATGTCTATTCTGAGCGGGATATGCAAATAGCAGGATAAAATTAAAACGCAGTAATCATCTGTTAGCATAGCTTTTGGTGTTCTTTTGCCCTCTAAAGTTCTAAATCAGGAATTCTTTCAATGGAAAAAACGCGGTACAACTTTCGCAAGACTAAAAACCCCAGTGATCCGTCCTATTACTGAATTTGTAAAATTTTATTGTATTGCTGACTGTACAATCTCAGTCCGTGAATTATGGATTTGTGAATTATGAAGGGCTGCGGCAGAGTACGTGCCGCGGGAGTCGGTGGGGAATCAGTTGCGAGGGTTAGAACCTAAGATTTAGTACCCGTCTTCTTCTCTTATGCCCCCTCCCGTCATCCCAGTATGCAACTGAGCTGGGATCGAGGTCCAGGATTTGACCATATCATCTATCGTCTCGCCTTAGTCCCTCTCCGTCGTTCCCGAGTGCTTGTATCGGGAATCCAGAGTGGCTCTGAATTTAGGCTATGACAGTGTTTTCAAGGTCTAAACCAAAGCCGCTGGACCCCCGATCTCGAAACGCACTCGAAATGGTTCGAGCACTAAGGATAATTTAAAAAGTTTTCTCATCGAAAACGGCGCTCTCCCGATCGGAGTACTCGAGGGAGACAATGAGGGGCTGGATCAAAAACAAAACCTGGATTTCTGATCCATCAGTGTTGTAAATTATTTAACTGGTTCACTTTCAGATTAGCGTTTATAAATGGACTCAATGTAAATTAATTATATTTCTTTGGTAAGTTTATTGACAACGTAAACATCGGCCGGGCAGAATTTGTATTTTTCTAGCATGTCAGGAGAGACCCATTTGATGGAATTATGGACAGAGGGGGTCGGAACGCCCTTTTCTAATCGTGCGCAGAAGAACATAAACTCTATATCCGTTTCCGGATATGAGTGCGTGGATTGAGCGAAAAGTTTTTGTACAGAGATGTCTATGTCGAGCTCCTCGCGGCATTCACGGATCAGACATTCCTCCGGCAATTCACCGGATTCGATCTTTCCCCCTGGAAATTCCCACAAAAACTGACATGAACCACCTGGTCCCCGTTGGCAAATCAGTATTTCGTTATCAGAATTTTTTATTATGGCAGCGCTGACACGGATCATATTATCCGGCCACCAATTGGTTCGTTTTCTTTAGATACTTTGCTGGTATTGGGTCGTTAAGTTTCCATACGATGCTCATTGGCTTGCTGCCTTCATGTGACACATAGTTTGCTGTGCCAAGGAACGTATATGGTTCTGTTCCAAACTCATTCTTTTTATGCTCCCTTACAAAGAGTAATATTTTGCTCCCACGTGAGTGGTGATTAATGTATCTTTCCCCTGTGGGCGAATCGCTTCCGGTCGTGCTTTGGCTTTGCCAGTGGAAGAGTGATTCATTTATAGAATAGTCCTTGTACATAGTTGAAGGAGAATAGTCTTTGTCTGATTTATTCAATGTAACTAAGAAAAGATCTGCTTCCTTGTCTTTTATAAATTTGACTCCCTCCCTCATGTTTGAAGGATTCATATGGTCCATTGCAAGGAGGATTTGGTCTCTGGTGTATGTGCAGTGTAAATCCATGGGGCATTCAAAACCTAGATCTAACTTCTTATCTACAAAATCTATCCTGTTGAAATTGTATTTCAGCAGCTCGATAAGCTCTGCGGTTATAGTCGGAGAAGAACGTAAGTGAGCTGAAAAGTCAAAATCTAAATCGACGTATGTTTTTTCACAAAGAGTATAAGTGAACATGTTAAGCATGCGTTTTTCTTCTGGTGTCATACTATTAAAATCAATATCTTCGTTGTTGCTGAGAAGTTGTAGAAGAAAGCCCAACCACCGTCTTGAATCGATATAACAAAGGCGTTTAAATGCGGTTTGCATCATTTCTTCTATGGGCTCATTAAAATCTTTTCTTACCCCTGCAATGGCACAAAGCCTTGAAAAGGTACCGCGTTGGTAGACAGTCCTTACGTCAAGGTGATAGTAACGTGTAAAGTTTTCCAGTGTCAGTGGTAACTCGCTATCCTCGGTAAAAGTTTTTATCCTTGAAACGAGACCCTTCGCCGTATTAAACGAACTCTTGATATTATCGAAAATGTAGCTTGCTGCAATTCTTTCAAGCTGAATGTAGCATCCTTTAGGTGCGGATATAAAGCCGTCCCTTATTTCTTTCTGAAGACTTTTTCTTGTGTTTGTGAGCAGTGCCATAAACTTGTCTTCAAAATTATATTTTTTATGAGCCTGTCCGATAAAATCTAAAACAGTAAGACATTCCTTCTCAGCTGCAGTACGGAGACCGCGCCCAAGCTGCTGTAGAAATACAGTAAGGCTTTCTGTCGGACGTAGGAAGAGAACGGTGTTAATTTCGGAGATGTCTACTCCCTCATTGTAAAGATCGACAACGAATATATAGCGGATCTCACCTTTTACGAGTCTATCTTTAGCAGTTCTCCTTTCGATATCAGGACTTTTTGATGTCAGACATGTTGACGGCAGTCCATTTTTGTTAAAAAATTCGGACATGTACTGTGCATGTTCTACAGAGACGCAGAAACCAAGAGCTTTGACCTCGTCTGTGTCTGTAACATATTTCTTTATTGATTCTATTATCATACCCGCCCTTTTCTCTGCAATAGCCCCATTCAGGGTAAAGATGTTTGTAAGTTCCTGTGTGTCATAACCGCCCCTAGTCCATTTAAGACCACTGAGGTCGGTAGTGTCTGTAACTCCGAAGTAATGGAAAGGAGATAAGAGTTTTCTTTCAATTGCTTCCGGCAGCCGTATTTCTGCTGCTATTCTGTCGTCGAAATAAGTCAATACCGATTTGCCATCCATTCTTTCCGGCGTAGCTGTTAGCCCCAGAAGGATCTTCGGTCTGTAATAAGAAAGTAGCTCTTGGTATGAATTTGCAGCTGCATGATGGAATTCGTCAACAACGATGTAATCGTAAAAGTCCGGTTCTGTGAAAGAAGTGAACTCCTTAGAGTTGAATGACTGTATTGAAATGAACAGATGGTCTAGTTTTTCCGGGTGATTCCCACCCACACATATATCCCCAAAATTATGGTCCTTTAATATTGCTCTGAAGCAGGCAAGGCTCTGTCTCAGGATCTCCTCCCGATGAGCCACGAAGAGAAGCCGGTTTATCTTTCCCGGGTTTTCTTTGCAGAAATCCCTATAGTCAAACGCTGAAACGACCGTCTTACCAGTTCCTGTCGCTGCCACTATTAGATTTCTATAGTGTCCTCTTACGTTTCGTTCCGCTTTGAGTTGATTCAAAATATCCTTCTGAAAGGGATAGGGTGGTATATCAAAAAAGAATGTTCCTTCATTAAGAATATTGGATGATGTCTTTTCAGCCTTTAGGGATGCCGAAAGTCTTTCTTTATCGTATTTAGAATAAATTTCAAATTCACTGGAATTCCAGTAAGATTCAAAGGTTGCTTGTATTTTATCTGCTGTTTCCGGCATGTCTTTTTTTGCAACTTTTATGTTCCATTCTAGACCACTTGACATGGCTGCATGCGAGAGATTTGAAGATCCCACATAAGCTGTTGAAAAACCTGTCTCTCTTACAAAAATATATGTTTTTGCATGGAGTCTAGTATGTTTTGTGTCGTAA
>JAAZCN010000316.1 GCA_012513245.1 Synergistaceae bacterium
ACATCGAACGAAAAGGGAACCGATCTGCTATGTCGCCAGACTGCTCAGAAAAGTTTATCAAGAAATACGGTACCGACGCGCATAACGTCAATTCAAAAGTCCCAGAGTCCCTGCATTGCCACATGTTTCGTCACTCTCGTAGCATGCACCTGTATAAAAGTGGGATGCCAATGGTTCTGCTGGCTGAATGGCTCGGGCATGCACAAATTTCATCGACATTGATTTATGCGAATGCTGATACTGAAATGAAAAAAGATGCTATCATGAAAGCTACTTCAAAATTGAACCCGTTGCTATCCGGCGAAACTGCATATCTTGAATGGGAAGATGACGAGGCATTAATCAGGCAGTTATATGGGTTAAGCCAATAAATATTATCCCGCCATTTTTGCGAAAGAAGGGCTTGAAATGAGGGTTTGTGACAATTAGTCGGGATGCCGCATTTTGCGGGATAAGTTCTGTTATCCCGATATCGGGATAACAGAACCGCACGTACGTTTCCCGTATACGGCTCCTGAAATTTCTCTTCTAACTAATAATAGTTAGACAACAACCCAACTTCGTATTTTATTAAATCAATGAGTCCAAGTTCTTCAAAGAATTTATTTGGGAGTAGCATGTGCACAATGTGAACATTTGAATTTTTCCACTTGTACATAGACATTCTCTCTCCATTTCCTTTAATTCCTTGTTTTCTCATTTCCTTATGCATAGCCTTATATGTTTTCCAATGCCTGATTTTAATCATCCGTAGCCGTCTTCGTATCCATCCCATCAAATCTTTTAAGAGGGTTTTAATATTAGCTATCCTGTAGTAATTTATCCATCCTCTCAGCAATGGATTGAGGTCTTTAATTATATCTTCCATCTTCCTACCAGTACCTCTTACAGTCTTTTTACGAATTTTATCTTTAAATCTTTTTATTCTTTTGGGATTGACTATTAGCCATTTCTCAAAGATGACAAATCCTAAATATTCGACTCCCTCATATATGCTTGTGAGTTTTGTCTTTTCCTTATTGACTGTAAGTTTTAGTTCTTCCTCAAGCACTTTTGTAGCATATGCTTTGTAGTTGCCTGCTATTTTCTTATCTTTTGCAAAAATAAGTATATCATCGGCATATCTTACTATTCTGATTCCTTTACTTTTCATCTTTTGGTCGAATTTATTGAGATAAATATTGCTAAGTAATGGCGAAATTACACCGCCTTGCGGGCTTCCGACTTCTGTTTTACTAAAGTTGTTGCTGTGCATTACACCCGATTTCAAAAACTTCTTTATCAAGTTTAGTACACTTCCATCACTTATTTTCTCTGATACTGCTTCCATCATAATTTCATGGTCTAAAGTATCGAAGCATTTGCTTAAATCCATATCTACCACATATTTTAAACCATATTTGTTCATGAATCGTTCTGCTTTTGCTACTGCCTGTTGTTGTGAGTGATTTGGTCGATATCCATAACTTGATGGATGAAATGTTACATCAAAGATAGGTTGAATGATGTTAACGATGGCTTGTTGGACCACTCTGTCCTTTACTGTAGGAATTCCTAGTAATCTTACACCACCATCTGGTTTCTCAATTTCTACTCTTCTTACTGGACTTGGCTCATACGTGTTAGTTTTCAGTCTTTCATGAAGAAACTCAATATTCTGTTCTAGTTCAATTGCAAAATCAGAAACAGTTTCTCCATCTATTCCAGGAGCCCCATTGTTCCTCTTCACCAACTTGAATGCTAGTTCTAAATTTTCTTCTCGATATATTTTATCGATAAGGCTGTACCATTTCTTCACGTTTTTTTCCTCCGTTATTGCTGTATCTTCCTTGTCTTCATTGTTCAATCTATACGTTCTTCATTAAGGTTTCTTGACGTCTCTAGCTCTTGGCAATCTTATCTTTGTCCCCTTAATTACTTCATATCTGTGTCGTCGTTATTGTTCGCAAGTTTTCTTATGCCAACAATATGTACCTTCCAGCTTTTCAGCTTTCTTTTAACACTTTCAATCTCATTCTAAATTCTTTCTGATACACTTTGAAACTTCTTCCGCCCTTCGCATCTGACATAAGCTTTTGACCCACATCAGTCACATCAACCATGTGATGTGTCTCCTATATTTTCTCCTCCAGTCTATTACTAGCTTTCGTTGGTATAGGTTTAATCACTACTACGGCTTCATCTGCATACTGCACTCTCATTTCAACTCTTGCTTTCGCTTGTAGATGAAACTTACAGCTTCGAGTACAGCACCTCCGAGGTTAAGTTACTCCGCCTGTTATTGAAACGACCATCATAACATCTGTAGTTTAGCTAACTTTCGGACGTCCCCATTTTTTGGAGGGTTATCCACTACACATGCCAACATTGGTTTACTTTCGCTTCGCTCCAATAACCGCCATCAGCTTCCTTCAGACCCTTTCGTCGCCGAAAGCGCCCTTGCTTACAGCTTATCTTCCCATTAGCTAGGTGATAGGTTTTCTTTCAAACCATCGGCTCGATAACATGCCTCGCAAACAAAAAACTCTTCCATAGAAGAGGTCTAATTTCTTTCTATAGCCTCATCTTTCGGATATCCGCGGGATTTGGCACCTTGAATAATCAGGCTGCCGGGTTTCATAGGGCCTCGTCCCTCCACCACTCTTGATAAGGTCCTTTATTAAATTAAGTTGATTTCAGTTGAATATTATCATAATTTGCGATATTCCGTCAAGCATCTCAAACCGTTAATCCATTACTACAACCCTGTTTTCAACCATTGTTCTGTGGACGTCAATCATTCTCTGGTTCTCCGAACCCCGGAATTTTAAGAGAAGATTTCTCTTCTCAATCTCGAACCTTCCGTCCACCAATATATCAGTCTCTGCCAGCAATTCATCCCAGCCCTTGTGCCTGAATGAATTCTCTAAAAGGTACTCGTAAGTATAACCTGTGTATGTCATGATATTGAGGTTATATTTTTTAGCTTCCCGGGCAAGGTAAGCAAACATTTCAGCCTGCTCGAAGGGCTCCCCTCCGCTGAATGTGATTCCATCCAGCAGAGGGTTTTTCCTTGCCTGGTCAAGTATTGACTCAACTGTTACCAATGTGCCACCGTCAAAAGAATGGGTTTCCGGGTTATGGC
>JAAZCN010000317.1 GCA_012513245.1 Synergistaceae bacterium
TCGCCCCCGCTCTCCACAGTTTTCATGCAAACACCCTTGATGCGGTTATCAGAGGTATAGAGCTTGGCAGCCGTTACGGGCGCAAACTCCAGTTCCACCTTTCCGAGGACGAGGGAGATGTAAGGATATGTCTCGAAAAATATGGAATGAGACCTGTTGAAGTGCTTGCCGACCTCAAAGCGACCGGAAAGGTGCCGGCGCTTGATCATCTTATCCTCTCTGACTGCGTATGGACGAGCCGGAAGGAAAAGGAACTTATAAAGGAACATGGTATGTCAGTGGTCTTCAACGGAAGAATGAACGAGCAGGTAAAGGCAGGAACTGCGGCGGTGCGTGAATATATTGAGCTGGGTGTTCCGGTCTATATCGGTACGGACGGAGAGGCAAGCAACGATGACCTCTCGATAAGTAACGAAAGAAAATGGCAGGCAGAAAAGCACAAGCTGAACAAAGAGGAAGAACAAATGCTCCAGCGGCCATTTGAGATGGCAGGGGTAAAGGTGGGAGAGCTTGTAAAAGGAGCGGCAGCTGATATAAAGATCTGTAAGAATGGCAGTCCGGACTCTCTTTTTGTCGGAGGAAGACTTGTTATGAAGGACGGCGAGCTTCTTTCAAAAAATATCATCAATGATTCAGAGACTTTTATCAAAGATATGTGGAAAAACACAGCCCGATGACCCGAAGTCGCGGGCGTTATTTTTTGTATAATGCAGTGTGCGTTTCTGTCTAAAAATGTATAATATGTACTGACATTAGACAAGAATAGTTAAGCTGCGATGAGTTACATGTCACGGGAATCAGTTGGGAATCTATTGCGAATCAATTGGAAGTCAATGGGGTAAGGCTGCGGCATGTGGCTTGCCGCGCGGGAGTCGGTTGCGAATCAATGGGGAGTCAATGGTTAGAACTTAAGGTCCACGCCCCTATCAGTCGTTCCCGTATGCTCTTGAGCGGGAGGGGTTTATCTTGATAAAACTCAGTAGTAGACTAGGTTCAGAGCCGACCTGGATCCCCGCTCTCGGAGCGCACTCGAAATGGTTCAAGCACTAAGGTTGATTTAATATGTTTTCCTAGCGGAAAACGGTGCTCTCCCGATACAAGCACTCGAGGGAGACGATGGGGGCAGGTTCTCGGGTTTTTACAACTGCTTGCCGATGCTAGCCTATCGCTTGCCTATCGCTTGCCCGCACCTATAATTAATTGAATCCCGGCGGGCGTACTTCCCGCCAGCTTTACCAAGTGTTTTCAACTTGACAGGGGGGTATCGGATGGCCGAATTTAATATAATTGGCAGATCACCATTAAGGGACGACGGGCCGGGGAAGGTTTCGGGCCGGACAGAGTATATTGCGGATATAGAGATACCGGGGTGCTGGGTCGGGGGTATCGTAAGATCACAGACTGCCAGGGGCCGGCTGAAAGGGATAAAGAGATCTCCCTCATTCGACTGGTCAAAGGTCACAGTTGTTACGCATGAAGACATCCCGGGAGAAAACTATATCTCCATGGTAAGGAACGACTACCCCGCGCTCGCCGTAGAAGAGATAAATTATTGGTCGCAGGCGATCGCACTTGTGGCAGCGCCCGATGCAAAGCTTCTTAAAGAGGCAATGGCTTCATTAGAGCCGGAGATAGAGCCTATGAAGCCGGTGCTGACAATGGAAGAGGCTCTTGAAGGAAAAGAGATCATCTGGGGCAGCGACAACATTCTTGACGAATATTTTAATGGATCAGGTGACGTTGAAAAGGGTTTCGCGGAGGCCGATGTCATTGTCGAAGGCGACTGGGCGACAGGATTTCACGAACAGCTCTACCTCGAGACTCAGGGCATGGCGGCAGTAATGAGGGAGGACGGAGCGGTTGAGATCACAGGTTCACTGCAGTGTCCTTTCTACGTTCACGGCGCGGTCCAGAAGGTAATGGGACTTCCTCCTGAAAAGGTTGTTATTAAACAGGCTGCAACAGGGGGTGGATTCGGGGGAAAGGAAGACTATCCTTCGATACTTGGCTCATACGTGGCACTGCTTGCTTTGAAATCGGGACACCCGGTGAGGATAGTCTTAGACAGAGAAGAAGATCTTCTGGTCACACCAAAAAGGCACCCATCGAAGAGTCACTACAGGATGGGACTGAAGAGAGACGGAAAGATAACAGCGCTTGATGCCGAGATCCTGCTGGACAGCGGAGCTTACACGACTCTCAGCAGGGTAGTCCTGCAGCGGTCACAGCTCCACGCCTGTGGTATATATTTCGTGCCTAACGTAAGGATAAGGAGCAGGGCAATCGCAACGAACACACCTCCCAACGGAGCCTACAGAGGTTTTGGCGCTCCTCAGTCAATATTTGCGATGGAACGTCAGATGGATCTTGCAGCAAAAGAACTTGGGATGGACCCCCTGGACATCAGGCTTAAAAATGCGTTGAGGACCGGGGACAGGTTCCCATACGGACAGATACTGAAAGAAAAGAACAATGCTGCTGAGGTGCTTGAAAAAGCCGCTAAAATGTCCGGCTACAGAGCGAAGAGAGAGCTTTTTGCAAGTCAGCCCGAGGGCAGAATAAAAAAAGGCATAGGAATAGCTGCAGCACTGCACGGAGGGGGCTTTACCGGAGCAGGGGAAGACAAGATGGGTACCACTGCCAGAGTATGCTTTAACGGGAGTAAATTCTCCATCTACGTGAGCAGCACTGAGATAGGCCAGGGTGCGTCTACTATACTGCGGATGGTAGCCGCTGAGGAGCTTGGGATCGACATTGAAGACGTTATCTACATGACGCCCGATACCTCTAAGTCACCTAACACGGGGCCCACTGTAGCATCGAGGACGACGATGTATGCCTCAAAGGCTGTGAAGAATGCCTGTGCCAGTATCAAAATAAAACTGACAGAATGGAGATCCGTTAAAGGACTTCCTGAAGATATGCCGGCAACATCGCTTGCCCTGGCATATTTTGCGGAGACCCCAAAGCTGGATGAGTTCGGCTACAACATATTTGATGATGAGAGCGAATGGGACGAGGAAAAATTTGAAGGTGACGCCTACAGAGGCTACGCTTGGATAGCAAACGTAATAGAGGTGGAAGTGGACACAGACACGTATGAAGTTTCCACAAAGAGAGTATATGCGGCGGCAGAGGTAGGCCGTGCCATAAATCCCATGCAGTTGAGAGGCCAGATAACGGGAGGCCTTCTGCAGGCGATCGGCTGGTCACATCTGGAAGACATGAGGATAGATGAAAAAGGCAGGTACACAACATCGCATATGAATGCATATCCGGTCCCTACTACGCTTGATACGCCTGAGTGGGAGATAGAGCTTCTTGAGGATCCATGCAGCCAGGGGTGTTTTGGTGCGAAGGGCGTAGGAGAGCTTCCGATGAACGCCGCAGGCCCTGCTATAACTGCAGCGATAGACAGCGCTGTCGGAGTCTTCTGCGATTCCATTCCCTGTACCGGGGAAAAACTTTTCCGGCTCATCCTGCAGGAAGAGAATAAAACAGCAGAGGGAGGAATATAAAAATGAGGATAGAAATGACAATAAACGGAGCTCTTTATTACGCAGATGTTCCTCCCATGAAGCCGCTTCTCTCTGTCCTCAGGGAAGATCTTGGTTTTAAGGGGTCCAAGGAGGGGTGCGGAGAGGGAGAGTGCGGGGCATGCTCAGTCATCATAGACGGCAAGCTGGTCAATGCATGCCTTGTGACGGCTGTACAGGCTTCCGGACGAGAGATACTCACTATAGAGGGGCTTGGCATTGGCAGTCCGGATGACATGGACATGCTGCAGAGGGCGTTTGTATCAGAAGGCGGAGTCCAGTGCGGTTTCTGTACTCCCGGTATGGTCATCGCGGCCAGGGCCCTACTTGAAGAAAATCCAACACCGACCAGAGATGAGATAAAGGTCGCCCTTTCCGGCAACATATGCCGCTGTACCGGATATGAAAAGATATACAATGCAGTTGAAAAATCTGTTCAGGATGGATATTGTGATACTTTCAAGATCCGCCAAAACTTTTGCAGCGGACAGATCCCGACTCCGACTTCCGAAAGCGACAGGAGATGTTTTACTCCGGAAAACCTAAATGAGGTCTTTGAAATACTGGACAATAACAGTGATGTTTCGATCCTTGCAGGCAGCACGGACATCATACCTGACATAAAGAACGGTAAGTATTCCTTTGATAAGATAATGGACCTGAGCAGAGTAAAAGAGCTGAGAGGGATCAACAAAGTCGGCGATACTATAAGGATCGGCAGCTGTGTCACTAGCGGAGATATTATAAGGAGCAACATTATCAGAAAGTATCTGCCCGCCCTCTGGGAAGCAGCGTTCAGAAGCGGAGCACCCGCTGTACAGAACAGGGCGACTATTGGAGGAAATCTTTCGACAGCCTCCGGAGCGGCGGATCTTCCTACTATTCTCCTTCCCCTTGATGCAGGCATAGTAACAGAGGGATCAGGCGGGGTACGCGAGATGAAGCTTGAGAAGTTCATTATCGGATACAGGCAGCCTGACTTAAAACCCAACGAAATAATGAGGGAGATCGTAATTCCTTTACCGAAAGAAAAGAGCGTCCAGAGATTTTATAAGAGAGGCTCGAGAAAGGCTCTCACACTCTCAAGGATATCTCTGGGCTTTTATGCAGAAATCGAAAACGGGATCATCTGGGAGGTCCGGGCGGCAGCAGGAAGTATGTCTCCGATACCTATTCGCCTGAAGGGGCTGGAGTCAAAGCTGAGAATGAAGCGCCTGACTGAAGAACTTATCGAAGATGCTGCCAAGGCAGCCTATGATGAGGTCGATCCAAGAAAGAGCCCGGAATGGCGGAAAAGGATGACATCTAATCTCGTAAAGAGCTTCCTAAAAGAACTTTATCAGTAAGCTCAGCAATTAGATAGGGGGCGCCGCTTAAGCGGCGCCCCCTATCTAATTGCTGAGCTTACTGATAAAGTTCTTTTAGGAAGCTCTTTACGAGATTAGA
>JAAZCN010000318.1 GCA_012513245.1 Synergistaceae bacterium
GGGATGGCAAAGAGGGTCGTTTTTGAGGTTTAACAATTGATTTGCAATCGATTTGCAACTGACTCCCCAACCGACTCCCCCTCTGTGTCAAAATAGATGTACAGAGAAAACGAGAAATAGAAGTTTTAAATCCACTAGTAATAACAGGTGGGAAAGTTGAGTTATAATTTACTGTCATATCCCCATCTCGATTTTGACTTTGCTGAAAGCCTCTATTGCCGTGTCGAGATCTTCTTTTGTATGTCTCGCCGAGACCTGTGTTCTGATACGGGCTTTGCCTTTTGGCACGACAGGGAAGGAGAAGCCTGTTACGTACACGCCTTTTTCCAGAAGCCTGGCTGAGAATTCAGTGGCTATCCTTGCGTCATAGAGCATGATAGGGACGATGGGGTGTGTTCCGGGAAGCAGATCGAAACCAAGGGATTCCATCTTTTCCCTGAAGTATGAGGTGTTCTCGTGAACTCTGTCTCTGTATTTGGTGGTATCTTCAAGCATTTTGATGACTTCTAGCGATGCTCCTGCTATCGCCGGGGCAAGTGTATTTGAGAAAAGATAGGGTCTGCTGCGCTGCCTAAGGAGTTCTACTATCTCTTTTTTAGCGCTTACGTAGCCTCCCGAAGCACCGCCGAGGGCCTTTCCCAGAGTCCCGGTGAGGATGTCCACGCGGCCCATTACCCCGCAGTATTCGTGGGTCCCGCGGCCTGTCTTCCCCATAAATCCTACCGCATGGCTGTCATCGACCAACACCAGAGCATCGAACTCATCCGCGAGATCGCAGATGGCCTTTAGGTTCGCGATGTATCCGTCCATTGAAAAGACTCCGTCCGTGACTATCATCTTTATGCGGGCGTCCTTCGCTGCTTCCAGCTGTTTTCTTAAGTCTTCCATGTCGTTGTTTTTGTATCTGAATTTTGATGCTTTACAGAGGCGGATCCCGTCGATGATGCTTGCATGGTTAAGTTCGTCGCTGATGACTGCATCGTTCTCACCCAGTATGGGTTCAAATACGCCTCCGTTTGCGTCGAAGCAGGATGAATAGAGGATGGTATCCTCCATACCCAGGAAGTTGCTTATGGCCGCTTCGAGATCTTTGTGTATCTGCTGGGTGCCGCAGATGAAGCGGACTGACGCAAGTCCGTAGCCCCATCTGTCATACGCCTCTTTAGCGGCTTTGATGACCCTGGGGGAGTCTGCAAGGCCGAGATAGTTGTTGGCGCACATGTTTATGACACCTGAGTTTGTAGTAGTGTCTATGATGCCTCCCTGAGGCGTTGTAATTATTCTCTCTGATTTATAGAGTCCCTGCTCTTTTATCTCTTCTATCGTTTTGGTTATTATTCCTATAGCGCTTTTCATTTATCCCACATCCCCCCGGATATTCTATTTAGATAAACAAACGTCTGCCTGTCGGTAGAGTACAATGGCAGATCAAAGGTTTTGCCAATCAAGGACAACCTTGCCTGATTCGCCGCTGTTCATTACCCTGAAACCCTCTTCGAAATCCATGACATCGAACCTGTGGGTTATGACACGGCTGATGTCAAGGCCGCTCTGAAGCATCGTAGTCATCTTGTACCAAGTTTCATACATCTGGCGACCGTATATCCCCTTGAGGGTAAGCCCGTGGAATATTACCTTGTCCCAGTCTATTATTGTCCCTGGTTCAAGAAGTCCCAGAAGCGCTATTCTGCCGCTGTTGAACATGTGGTCGACCATGTCTGATAAAGCCTTAGGATTTCCGGACATTTCAAGTCCAACATCGAAGCCTTCTCTCATATTTAACTCTTCGAAGATGTCTCTTAACTTTTCTCTCTTTACGTTGACTGTTCTTGTCGCTCCCATCTCTTTTGCAAGCGAGAGCCTGTAATCGTTAAGGTCTGTTATTACCACGTTTCTGGCTCCAACATGTCTGCATATTGCAGCTGCCATCATGCCTATGGGGCCTGCGCCTGTAATAAGCACGTCTTCGCCTATAAGGTCGAACTGGAGCGCAGTGTGTGTTGCGTTTCCAAGCGGATCGAAACAGGAGACTATGTCGTCCGGTATCTCCGGAGCGCATCTCCAGACATTAGTTTTGGGTATAGAAAGGTATTGCGCAAAGGCACCGTTCCTGTTGACCCCGACGCCGATGGTGTTCGGACAGTTGTGCCGTCTTCCGGCCAGGCAGTTTCTGCATGTGCCGCATACTATGTGCCCCTCTCCGGATACCCTTTCGCCTATCTCCCAGCCCCGGACATGGCTGCCTGTCTGGACTATTTCTCCCACGAATTCGTGACCTATGGTCATGGGGGTCTTTATGGTCTTCCTTGACCATTCGTTCCAGTTGTAGATGTGAAGATCCGTGCCGCATATAGAAGTCTTCTTGATCTTGATAAGAACGTCATCGGGGCCTACTTCGGGCATTTCTACCTCGCGCATCCACAGTCCCGGTTCCGGTCTTTCCTTCACCAGAGCAACCATCTTTTTTGCCATGACTTCACACTCCCGGAGAGATTATTTTGATGACTTTAGTTATTCGTTCACGGTTCATTCATCTATAAGATGTGAGGCTCTTTATGAGCTGTTTTTTGTTATCAGTGTTTCAAGGTAGCGGGATTTGAGCTGTGCCTGAGCGAAGCTCCTTTTTGCTCCCGGCATTTTGAGTATTGAACCCAGCACTCCGGCAAGCAGTCTGTGGCTGAAGAGCACTTTGTTGTCGAAGATAAGTTCCTGCAGCAGTCCTCTTTCCGTGGCCATCACGATCACCCTGTGAGTAGTGTCAAGAGGAGTGATCATTCTGTTAGGGCGGGGTTCGAATATCAAAGATCCTGTGGGGCAGTGCTTCAGACAGACTCCGCAGCCGATGCATTTTTTTTCATCAATGACGGCTTTTTGATCGGGGCCATCCTCGACCATTTCTATTGCATCTACAGGACATATTTCTTTGCATTTTCCGCAGCCTATGCAGCTCTCTTTATCAACTTTTGTAATGAAGTTTGAGCAGATCGTCTGGGCCACTCCAAAACGCCTTATGGCCAGAAGCGCTTCGCAGCAGCATGAGCAGCAGTTGCAAATAAAATTGACCCTTTGGCGAACGTTCTCGCCAAACTGCACCAGGTCGTGTTCATAGGCCTGCTGCAGGAGGTCTTTGCATTCAGATATATCGACCTGTCTCGCATGTCCGTGCTTTATGAGTGTGGCGGCAGAAGTGTTGAAGGTCATGCATATATCCATCGGCGCGTCGCAAACCGTTCCGTTATGGAAAGCCTTGTGGCGGCAGTAGCACATGCTTATTCCAATGTGTGATGCTGTCTCGATAACGTTTGTAGCGCGCTCGTAATCGAGTACGTGGAGAGCGTATTCATCCGGTATTTGAGGTTCCTGTGGGAAGATCCTCCCCATCTGTGTTTCTCCTCCGCAGACAAGGTCCTTCATGAAATCTTCCTCGACAGATATGTACTGTTGGAAGAGTTCGCTTAGCGTTTTCTGATCGACGTCTTCTCTTACCCTCATAAGAGAGAACTCAAAAAAGCCGGCCATAGGAGGGGGGACTGCGTATATTTGTTCACCGTTCTGTTCAATGTCTACAAGTATTGCCCTCTCCGCAAGCTCATCCAGGATCTTATGAGCCTCGTTTTCAGGGCGTTTCCATATCTCTGCAGCCTGCTTTATCCTGAATGGTTTTATCGGGAGCTGAGCCATCAGCCCGGCCTCTTTTTCGGTCATCAGGATCTTAAGTATGTCGAACAAAAGTTTTGATGCCGGGGCTCCCTGAGGAAACCGGTTAAGTCTCTCGGTAAGTCTTGAGTAAGGTGATCCATGAGTGTGGTTGTGTGCCATATTCATACCTCCGTGACGCATTGAGAAATGGTTGAAAATAGCTTTAAGTAACTACTTAATTATACCCCCCATAACAAAAACAGGGGCTTTTGCCCCTGTTTTTGTTAAATTCTCCTTGTATTTTATAAACCTATGAGTTACTTTCGAGATCTAGAGCTCTAGCGTCATATCTCCGGGTTTTATGAGCCCGGTTTTCCTCATTATTTCAGCGATTGCAATGGTCGTGATCGCCGGCAGCAGGAAATGCATCAGTCCGATCTGCATAAGTACCGCAGGGCTGCTTCCCATTGCGTCTATAGCCCCGAATTGTCCGACGAAGCCGCTGGTGCCCATGCCCGCGCCGGAAGGGATATTCTCCATTTTAAAAACAAGCGTTGATATTGGGCCAAGGATAAGGCTCGCAAGTGTGGGAGGGACCCAGATCAACGGATGCCTGACTATATTGGGCATCTGTAGCATGGATGTGCCCAATCCCAGCGAGAGCAATCCGGACATGCCGTTTTCCCTGTAGCCCATAACGGCGAATCCTACCATCTGTGTTGAACATCCGACTGTTGCAGCTCCCGCGGCAAGTCCTGAAAGGTTCAGCGCCACAGCTATCGCTGCGCTTGAGATAGGAAGGGTCAGGATCATTCCCATTATTGTAGAGACTATCGCGCCCATCGGACCCGGCTGAAGTTCTGTGGCGTTCATGATGATCATCCCAAGTCCGGTCATCATTGCGCTTACTGTGGGGCCTGCCAATTTTGCGACAGTCATGCCTGCAATTATGGTTCCGGACGGCGTTGCTATTATATCTATCCTTGTCTCTTTGGAGATTATTTTGCCGAATTCAGCTGCTACGACTGCACCAACGAAAGCCCCGACAGGTCCTCCCCACGTGTTGCCGGCAAACCCTACCGCAACGCAGGAAAACACTACCATTGGAGGAGCTTTGAGGGCATGTGCTATAGCCACGGCTATGGCCGCGCCCGTCATGGACATTGCAAGGCCTCCGAATTCCACAAGTATGGGAATTCCCGCCTTTGTACCGATGGTTTTGAGGATCAACCCGGTTATAAGGGATGAAAAGAGTCCGACCCCCATTGCCCCGAGTGCGTCAACGAAATAGCGTTTAAAGGAGAACTCTACTCCCTTGCGCCCGAGAAATGTCGAGATTTTGTTATTGCTCTTTCTCAAAAGACAGACCTCTTTTCAAGTTGGTTTGTGAATGGCTTTGATGGCAAACATTGTAGTGAAGTTTGGCTAAATTAACAACCCCATTATTTAAAATTAATGACATTAAACCTTCAACGTGATATTTTTAGAGAGGTAAAGAAACGATAATCAAAGGGAGGCAATATCAGATGACAATAGCAAGTATACTCAACAACGTTATAGGACCGGTCATGCCCGGGAGTTCAAGTTCGCACACAGCAGGCCCTTATCACATAGCAAAGATGTGCCGCAGCATGATGGGGGAGCTTCCCCGCGAAATATCATTTACATTTGAACCGGCATCCTCAATAGCAGAGGTATATCATGAACAGGGAAGCGACCTGGCTCTGATAATGGGGACTCTGGACCTGCCGCTTACCGACCCCCGTTTCAAAAAAGCATTTGATCTTTTCCCCTCCTTTGGGGTGAATATTAAATTTATTATTAAAAGCTTTCCTGAGTCATGCCATCCAAACAGCATAAAGATCGAGGCAAAGCTTAAGGACGGATCGAGCTTTTCAGCCGTGGCTGATTCGACCGGAGGCGGAGCGCTCCTCATCCGCCGGCTCAACGGATGGGAAGTCGAAATGACGGGAGATGCCTATTACCTCTCTGTTGAAGTTGCGGGAGAAAGGTCAGAGCCGATAAGAGAAATGCTTGAAAAATCAGGCAAAGTATCTGTCAGCGAAAAAAACGGGAGGGCGATGCTGCTTTTGTCAACCTCTGCTCCCATAGACCCTCATATTCTTGAAAAACTAAAATTTGAAGAGAACCTCTTTGGGTGCTTCTGCTCGATCCCAGTCTTTTTCCCTGTAAGGGGAGAGAGGATATTTACCTCGGGTGAAGAGATGGTCAGATATGCGGAAGAGAGGGGACTTTCCCTTGGTGAAGCAGCCCTTGAGTTCGAAGCTGCGCTTCTGTGCATGCCCAAAGAGACCCTTGATGCTGAAATGGACAGACGGCTGCAGGTGATGATAGATTCAGTAGTTCTGGGTCTTTCAGAAAACAGCCCTCAGATGTTCCTTCTGGATCCTTCTGCGAAGAAGATAATGGATGCAGAGAAGGAAGGACGGCTTGCCCTTGGCGGAATACATACCAGAGCGGCAGCCAGAGCAATGGCCGCGATGCAGGTCAACAGCGGGCAGGGGATAGTCTGTGCAGCTCCGACAGGCGGCTCTGCAGGAGTCATTCCGGGGGTCATGGTGACGATGCTTGAAGACATGAAAAAACCACGTGAGGAAGTCGTCCGTTCCATGTGGGCTGCAGGAGCGATTGGCTGGGTCCTTGCAACGAGAGGGACATTTGCTGCTGAGGTCTGCGGATGCCAGGTGGAAATAGGTGCGGCCGGTGCTATGGGAGCGGGAGCTGTGGTCGAGGCCGCCGGAGGTTCGGCGCGTCAGGCTGCAGATGCCGGAGCCATAATGTTCCAGAACTCGATGGGGCTGGTCTGCGATCTCGTGCAAGGGATAGTTGAGATTCCATGCCACACAAGGAACGGTTCATTTGCATCCCAGTCATTTATCTGTGCGGATATGATACTTGGTGGATATTACAACGCTGTCCATATTGATGACACAGTAGACGCGGTCTATTCTTCAGGAAGAATGCTTCCCCCCGAATTCAGATGTACATCTCTTGGCGGGATGGCAATAACGCCCAGCGCTCTTTCGATGCAGAAGAAGAGATAAGCGATAACAGAAAGGCCCGCCTCTTTTTAGGTGGGCCTTTCTGATCGTTACATCCTAAATGATCGTTCTCTGAGCAGCGTGCGCAATATCAGGAAGCAGTTCCCAGATAAGTTCCCTTTTATCTGTTACATTTTCAATTGCTTCCATTGAAACAGTCCATATCTCGCATGGATTTGCTTTCTCTATAAGCTTTTCTTTGAATTTTGCAAGTTCTTCGGCCAGAGCCTTTGCCGTATCTTCTCTCTCTGTTGTGAAGATCAGCCAGCTGACGCTGTCTTGTTCCTGGGTATCCCTGTCTACGTAGCCGGGGATCATCATCCGTCTTAATGTGTTCAGCCAAAGATGGAATCTTGCCACAGTCTCAAGGTTTTTTTCGATCTCAGGCTCCGGGAAAACGAAGAGGAACCTGTCCGTATTGATCACTTTTAACTGATCGTTGGGATGGCCTGAAAAATCCCTATACTGCATAAAATCGTAATGGCAGAGGTAGAGCAGATCAATATTAAGTCTGGCGGGATCCATCGAGTTATCTGAACACCATGACTTCAGTCTTTCCGGAGTTACGAGGTCGGTCCTTCTTCCCTCGATAAGTGCGGGTTTAAACTCCTCGTTTATTTTTTTGTAGAGTGGTGAGTCAGTGTAGCTCCATTCCAGCGTACCGTTTTGGAGCGACAGAAGTTCTTTTTCTTTCAGGTCGGGATAAAAGACCAGATCCTGCCCTGCATGATAGACTTTGATGCCCCATCTCTGCAGGTGTGCGTTATCCAGAAGCATCCGGAGTTTTGTCCTTTTTACGCTTCTATTGGGGTCAGAGGGTTTTGACCCGGGCGCGCCCTCCAGAAAAAGCTCGGTTTTTAATCTTTCAAATTCGGTCTTTCCCGCTTCCGTCAGGCTGTAAATTCCTTCTGAAAACTCCAGAGTCCCCGAACTGACCAGGCCATCAAGTCCGGAGGTATCCTCTCCTGCAAGTTTGAGGAGTTTCTCTGTCCAACACGGGTTTTGCTTGTCAAACATCGTTAATATTGTTTCTGACACAATTATCTCCTCCTAAATGTTAAGGTGCGGCATGAACCCTTTTATTACGGCGGTAAGAGAGAGGATGGAGATGATAAGCCACAGGGTCACAGCCATGAGTAAAGGCTTAAAGCCGATCTTTTTCAATTTATCCCTGCTCAGGCCTGCTCCTATAAGAAAGAGAGTGCCCGTCATAAGGTGTTTCCCTGCCAGAGATCCAAAGCTCCAAAGAGTTTCAAGTGTTGGAAAAAAAGATCTCGCTGCTGCGGCTGCAAGGAAACCGACCAAAAACCACTGGAAGGGCGGTCTGCTCTCCGATCTGTTAAGCTTGGCTCCCCCAAAAGCCAGAGGAAGTATCCATAGTGCCCGGGTGAGTTTAACTGTGGTGCCGATCGCCAGCGCCTCCGCTCCGTAGATCGCGGCTGCCCCAACCACACTGCTTGTGTCATGTATGGCGAGAGCGGCCCAGAAGCCAAACTGCTGCTGTGAAAGCTCAAATAAATGCCCTATTGCAGGGAAGATCAGGAGACCTAACCCGTTGAGCAGGAAAATTACTGCCATTGCCACACCGGTATCTGACTGAGATGCACCGATAGAGGGTGACATTGCAGCGATAGCACTTCCTCCGCATATAGCAGTGCCAGTGCTTAGAAGCAGGGAAAGGTCTCTTTCTACGCCGAACATCCTGCCAAGTATTGTTCCAATTATCAGTGTAAATGATATCGATATCATTGTAACCCATACGGAAGTCAGGCCGACGCTGATCACCGCGTCAAAATGCATGCCGAAACCCAGAAGGATGACAGAGATCTGAAGAAGTTTCTTTGATACTTTACCGGTGTTTTCCGCGACCGGGTTGCCTGCAAAAAGAGCGATGATCGATCCAAGGAGCAGCCCCCATGCCGGGTTTGATGTAAGGATCGAGATAAGCGCGGCTGCAGCCAGCCATGCTGTTAAATTTGATGTAATATTCCTTAATTGTTTTTCCAAAACCAGGCCTCCAAATAACGCATGGTCGTTTAATAATAAGCGCTAATTATAACTCTTTAACAGGGAAATTTGTCGTATTTTGTCTCTTGATCCTACTGCTGATATATTACTCTCGAAAAAATCCATCACGTTCACCTTTTTAATATTGACCATCTTGCAATGATGGAATAGAATATCCGGTATTCCATTATTGCAAAGGAGGAGAACGAACTGAATCCTATCGTCAGCTTGCCGGAACCTTTGACACTGGCCCTGCATGCTCTTGGAGAGCTTGCAGGGAACCCCGATATATGTCTTTCCACACAGCAGATAGCAGCAGCCATAGGTTCTACAGAGCCTCATCTTTCAAAAGTCCTCCAGCGTCTTAACAAGGGAGGGCTGGTCAAGTCTGTGCGCGGTCCCGGCGGCGGCTACAAACTCAATTGTGTGCCGGATGAGACTCCCCTTCGCAATATTTTTGAGCTTCTTGGCGGCCCGTTCGACTCCAAGGGGTGTGGTCTGGATGGCTGTAAAAACAAAGTATGTTTTATCGGCGCAATGATGGACGAGCTTACAAGGGCCTTTTTAAGATATCTTGAATCGAAGACACTGACAGATTTTACAAAGTACTATGAGAGTTCCATTCCGGTGGAAATTGAAATATCAGTTATCACACCAAGCCTGGGTCAGAAGCATCCGAACTTTAGCCACATAAGTAACCCAAAAAATTCATAATATTTTATTTGAGGAAGGATTGAGTCAATGTGAAGAAGGTAAGAGGTATCTTTTGTCTGCTGTTGTTTGCTCTGATTTTGTCGCCAAGCGCAGCATTCGCCGATGGATTTGCTATCTATGAATGGTCTGCGGGAGGAGTGGCGATGGGGGAGGCGTATATGTTCGCTGATAACGACCCCTCTCTGCTTGGATATAACCCTGCAGGGATCACAAAGCTTCAGGGAAGCTGGATAAGCGGAGGTCTTTCATATATAAACCCGAGAGGCAGAGTTGATTTCCACAACGGCAGCGCAGACGGGCAGACATGGAGCAATTCAGAGGCTCCCGGATACGTTCCCAACCTTTTTTATGTCAAACAGCAGAATGATAAGCTGTGGTGGGGCATAGGAGTATTTTCCAGATTCGGAAATTCCACAGAATACTCACCCGAATGGCCGGGGCATTTTAACAGCTACCTTGCAAAGATCACAGGGCTGACAGTCCAGCCGACAGTAGCGTACAAGGTAACAGACAAACTTTCTATAGCGGCAGGTCTTGACATAAACTATATCAGGCTGCAGATGAACAAGAAAATCCCGAAGGCAATATCACACATATATAAATTTCCTGCCAAAACTGAAGTAGATGTTCAGCTTGACGGGAACAACATAGCACTTGGATGGAACTTAGGTTTCAACTACGATTTTACTGAAAATACATCCTTAGCTGCTGTTTACCGTTCTTCTATCAAACAGGATATGGATGCTGATGTGGATTTCAATGCAGGAGGATCTAAGGAAGTAACAACAGCACGCGGCTCAGTTACGCTGCCTGACAGCCTTACGATCGGCCTTGGGCACAGATTCAACGAAAAGACGAGAGCGGAGATCGGTGCCACCCATACAAAATGGAGTACTTATGACAAACTGAAAATGACCTATGACGATCATATCGGAGTCTCTACTGACGAAAAGAACTGGGAAGATGTATGGCGCTATCAGGCGGGTATCGAACACAGGATCAACGATACCTGGAGCATAATGGGTGGCTACGCTTACGATAGCAGCCCGATGCCGGATGCAACGATGGACTTTATGATCCCTACAGGAGACAGGCAGACAATAAGCATAGGTTTCAAAAAACGCAGTAAGAACGCTGAACTTGCCTTCGCATGGGGCTATATGTGGATAAAGGACAGAGTTGTCAATGCAAAGAAATCAGACACTTACGGAGGAACGTTCAAAACAGCAGATGTACGTGACAACACAGCTCATATCCTTTCCTTAAGTTATACAGTTCATCTTAAATAACTACGACCTTTTAATAAATGATGAAACGGTTTCGCCTTAAAGGCGGGCCGTTTTTTTATGTTTTGGCGAATTGTATAATTTGTACCGTCACTATTGCTAATTTTTATTATTGTTGTAAGCTATAGTTAGGGCGGTCAAACGCCGTAGTGGGTTTTTCTGCA
>JAAZCN010000319.1 GCA_012513245.1 Synergistaceae bacterium
GAAAAGAGCAAAACCTCGAATGTTACCAAAGGAAGGTTTTTCACAGGTTCGGGTTTTGCCTGCTGTACACATGGCAACGGCTACTATAAGACAAAATATCATGATTTTACAAATATGTCACTCAGGATCCTTGAGGACGGTTCAGCTATACTCAGGGCTTCTATCCACGAGCTTGGAAGCGGGGCTACTACAGCTCTCGCGCAAATAGTTGGTGAGGTTACCGGTATCGATGTCTCAAAAATAACTGTTACCGAGACCGACACACAATTTACTTCATATGACTCCGGATGTCAGGCCAGCAGGACCATATACGTATGCGGCGAATGTGCCAGACTGGTTTCTGAAGAAGCAGTGAAAATGCTTTGCGAAGAAACTTCAAGGTTATTGGTCAAACGTGCCCGTTTTTATGATGGACAGCTAATTTGCGAAGGAGATAAGCTTGATATTGGAGAGACTGTAAGAGAGATAATGGAAAAAAACAGAGTTTCTATTGAGGCTCATTTTGAACATAGGCCTGAAATGAACCCTGCATCGTTCGGGGCACACTTTGCGGAAGTGACCGTAGATAAACTGACTGGTTTGGTCAGGATAAACAGATACCTTGCTGTTCACGATATTGGTCAAGCAATAAACGAGAATTTTGTAAGAGGGCAGATATATGGGGGGGTACAGATGGGAATAGGAATGGCCCTTACTGAAGAACTCCCGTTTGACAGTAACGGCATTCCTAAAGTACGTAATTTTGACAAATATCATCTTATAAATGCTCCGGACATGCCTGATACAGAGATCATCTTGATCCAAGACAGAGAACCCGGCGGTCCGTTTGGCGCGAAAAGCATAGGCGAGATCTCGACCGTTCCGGTGTCTGCAGCAATAGTAAATGCAATAAACAGGGCTCTAGGTTCATCGTTGACCGACCTTCCTCTTACCCCAGCAAAGATAGTGGAAGCTGTTGACGGTCTGGGAAAATGATGGCTCGGAAATTCAAAAAACATTTATAGATACTAAAATTTAGCTTTATTAAGGAGGATAACAGAAATGCAAGATGAAAAGAAACAAAATGTAACAGAATTAAAGAAAGGGATCCGTTGGGAAGTTTTCATCCCGGCATTTTTTGTCGTTGCAGTTGCAGCGATAGTAGGCATCGTCGATAAGGATGCACTGACAAAAGCCAGCAACATGTTCTTCTTCTGGTCCCTTGACAGTTTCGGATGGCTTTACCAGATATCGATAATGGCAAGCGTTGTTCTTGTCGCAGTTGTAACTTTTTCAAAACTGGGAAGTTTTCGGATAGGCGGCAAGGATGCAAAACCAAAATATAGTTTCTGGACATGGTTTGCTATGACACTTACCGGAGGAATAGCTACCGGCATAGTCACGTGGGGAGTCAACGAACCACTTATCTATTATGGCAACGTCTGGGGAGAGCTTGATCAGCTCGGTATAGAAGCGGGAACACACCAGGCAGCTGTTTTTGCGATGGCTCGAAGTTTTTATAACTGGACATTTGTTCCTTATGCTATTTACGCTCTCTGCGGTCTTCTGGTTTCTTACATTTACTATCACAAAAAAGGCAGTCTTACCGTTACATCAACTTTAAAACCCCTCTTTGGTGACCGCGTAACAAAGCCGCTGTCATCAGCTATCATTGACACTCTCTCAATGCTTGCCCTGACTATAGGTTTGGCGACAGGTCTGACAATGTGCATAACACTTGTAATAACGGGACTTAAAGGCGTATACGGCATTCAGGAAAGCCTTCCCCTGTTTATCGGCATAGGAGCCGCAATAATTTTTGCATTTACTTTTTCCAGTTATGTCGGACTGGATAAAGGACTGAAAATAGTTGGAAGCTTGAATGCCTGGTTCTACTACGGACTTCTGGCTCTCCTTCTTATAACCGGCCCAACTCTTTTCATACTGAGGATAGGGACAGCTGGTCTAGCTTCCTGGATGCATAATTTCTGGCTTTGGGGGCTGGATCCGATCGACATAGGAGGGGAAGCACTTACTCGCTCATGGAC